>JAICZO010000158.1 GCA_029057255.1 Muribaculaceae bacterium
AGGCATATCAATCTCTTTCTGCGACAGCCACATGGCGATGGCCTCAAGCCCGACGTTGGACTCGAGAGCCGACGTCGCCCACCACCCTATGCCGAGACTCCGCGCGATGTCGATATACGTGTCGGCGGCCTCGAGGCCTCCGCAGAGCGACGGCTTGAGGATGATGTACTGCGGACGGATATACCCTATCAGAGCCTCGGACTCTTCGCGGGTTCTGAAGCCGATAAGCTCCTCGTCGAGTGCTATGGGCACTGGCGTGCGGCGGCATATATCTGCCATGACCTCGGGCTGCCCCGCCCTCACCGGCTGCTCGAGCGAGTGGATGCCGAAGGCCGAGAGAGCGTCGAGACGGCTCAGCGCGTCGCCGGCGGAGAAACTGCCGTTGGCGTCAAGGCGTATCTCGAGTTCCGAAGCCGGGAAATGCCTGCGTATCTCGGCAAGCAGGTCGGTCTCGTCATCGAAGCTGATGCCGCCAATCTTGAGTTTGAGCACACGGAATCCGGCGTCGATTTTCTCGGCGATGCGCTCTCGCATGGTGTGCTTGTCGCCCATCCATATCAAGCCGTTGATAGGTATGCCGCAATCGCCGCGGCTCCACGCCGATGCGGCGTGGCCGCGCAGCGCCGATTCGAAGCCGAAGCGTATCGAGCTGTACTCCGACCCGAGGGCTTGCAGCGGGTTGCGGCAGGCCTCGGCAAGCTTCTGTTCATAGTCGGGGCGGTCGTCGGCCGACAAGCCGCGGAAGAGGGCGCACTCGCCGTACGACGGCAACGACGACGCATCGTCGCTGTCGGTGACACGTATGAAGTATGTATCCTTGACAGTCATGGTCTGGCGCGACGTACGCGCCTCAAACCTGAATTGCAACCTGTAGGGGCACCAGACGGCTTTAAGCATAAATATCAGTTTTAGGCCGCAAATTTAACGATTTTGAAGAATAATGAGTAATTTTGCGATTGAAAAACATCAACAGGATGGAGATACTATACGAAGACAACCACATTATTATAGTCAACAAGGCCGCCGGCGAGATCGTGCAGGGCGACAAGACCGGCGACGAACCCCTTGTCGAGACCCTCAAACGCTTCATCAAGGAGCGTGACAACAAACCCGGCCAGGTATTCATGGGCGTGGTACACCGCCTCGACCGGCCCGTCAGCGGCGTCGTTGTATTCGCCAAGACATCGAAAGCACTGTCGAGGCTAAACGCCATGTTCGCCTCGGGCGACATGCACAAGACCTACTGGGCTGTCACTCGCAACAAGCCTGCCAAAGAAAGCGATACCCTCACCGGATACATAACGTCGGTGGAGCGCAACAACAAGTCATACGTATGGGCCGAGCCGCGTCCCGGAGCTAAGGAAGCGCGACTGAGTTACAGGCTGATAGCATCGGGCGAGCGATACTCGCTGCTCGAAGTGAACCTCATGACAGGGCGCAAGCACCAGATACGCGTACAGCTGTCGTCGATAGGCTGCCCCGTCAAGGGCGACCTGAAGTACGGCGACAAACGCAGCAACCCCGACGGCAGCATATCGCTGCATGCCAGGCGCATACACTTCATCCATCCCGTATCCAAGATTGAGATAGACGTGACGGCTCCCGTGCCGCAGTACGACAACCTGTGGCGCGCCCTCGAGGATGCCGCCACACAAGCATGAATCAGAACGACAATGACAAAAGAACAGCTCAAAATAGTTTTTTTCGGCACTCCCGAATTTGCCGTCGAGAGCCTTGACGCTCTCGTCAGGGGCGGATACAATGTCGCCGCCGTGGTGACAATGCCCGACAAAGCCGCAGGACGCGGCCAGAAACTCAGCCAGTCAGCCGTCAAGAAATATGCCGTCGAGCACGGCCTGCCGCTGCTGCAGCCCGAGAAGCTCAAGGACGAGACCTTCGTGCAGGCGCTCCGCGACATCGCCGCAGACCTGTTTATCGTCATAGCCTTCAGGATGCTGCCCGAAGTGGTATGGACCATGCCTCCGCTGGGCACATTCAACCTGCACGCTTCACTGCTGCCCCGATACCGCGGCGCCGCGCCCATCAACCGCGCCGTCATGAACGGCGACAGCGAGACCGGTGTGACGACATTCTTCCTCAAGCACGAAATCGACACCGGCGACGTCATCGACCGCAAGAGCATAGC
>JAICZO010000159.1 GCA_029057255.1 Muribaculaceae bacterium
CTCCACGGGCGAGCACTCGCAGACCTTCGCCACGACACTGAAAAAAGGCACTGACTACACATTCTCGGTCATCGGCACGGCCATCTCCGAGAACACACACGACGACATCCGCAACGACGCCGAGCGCCTGACGTTCTTTGCCGCCGTAGAAGGGCCGGAGCGGCTCCGCGCGCGCCACCTGCAGGAATGGGCCGCGCTGTGGGAGAGCGACATCCTGATCGAGGGCGACCCGCAGGCACAGCAGGACGTGCACAATATGCTCTACCATGTCTACTCTTTTATCCGCGAAGGGTCGGGGCTGTCGCTATCTCCTATGGGTCTGTCGGGATTCGGGTACAACGGCCATGTGTTCTGGGACACGGAGACGTGGGTCTACCCGGCTGTGCTCCTGCTGAATCACGACATGGCGCGCTCGCTGCTCGACTACCGCTACAAGCGTCTCGACGCCGCCCGGCGCAACGCATACCAGCACGGATACCGGGGCGCCATGTTCCCCTGGGAGAGCGCGGCGACAGGCAGCGAGGAGACTCCCGCGCACAATCTCTACAGCCACTTCGAGAACCATATCAACGCCGACATCGCGATAGCCGCATGGCAGTACTGGCAGGTGACACACGACATCGACTGGCTCCGTCAGAAAGGCTACCCTCTGATAAAGGAAACTGCCGACTTCTGGGTGAGCCGTGTCGAACCGCGACGCGACGGCACGGAAGGCTATGAGCTTGTCAACGTGATAGGCGCCGACGAATGGGGCAAGAATCCCGGCGGCGGAAAGAATGTCGACAACAACGCCTACACCACTGCCGCGGCAATGCGCAACCTCGACATCGCCGACAAGGCCGCCCGCGCCCTCGGTCTCCGACCCGACAGCCGCTGGAAGACGGTACGCGAGGGGCTGCGTCTGACCCGCGACGAAAACGGCATCATCCGCCTGCACGACACGTATGCCGGTGAGAAAACAAAGCAGGCCGACGTCGCTCTTATTGCCTATCCGCTCGGGATGATGACGGACAAAGACGACATCCGCCGCAACCTGGAGTATTACATCGCCACAGTTCCGGCCAAAGCAACCCCGGCCATGTCTAAATCGGTGTACTCAATCCTCTACTCTATGATAGACATGCCCGACAAGGCTCTCTACTATTTCCGTGACTCCTATCTGCCGAATCTCAACCCGCCTTTCCGCGTCATTGCCGAGTTTGACGGCGGCACAAACCCCTACTTCATAACCGGAGCCGGAGGCACTCTGCAGTCTGTGCTGATGGGCTTCGGCGGACTCCGAATCACCGACAAGGGCATCGAGGCCACGGGCGCCAAGGTTCCCGACCAATGGACCGGACTGACTCTGAAAGGAATAGGACCTGATAAAAAAACATACCGAATAAAATGAAAAAGTTTCTGCTACCAATCATCATACTCGGCACCGCAGCTTTCGATACCGCGGCCGACACCCGCGCCGACTCAATACGCGCCCGCTTCCTCGACCCCAACAGCACGGAAGTGCTCGTGGCAGTGCATCGCGGCGACTGGCGCAACTACGCCGAGAACTCTCTCGAAGGCACTGAGAACGCCGTGAAAATGGGCGCCGACATTGTCGAAGTCGACATACGCCGAACTGCCGACGGCGAGCTCATACTCATGCACGACCCTAAAGTCGACCGCACGACAACGGGCAAGGGCAAGGTATCCGAGCTAAGCATGGACAGCATCGCCCGACTGCGCCTCCGCAACGGCGTCATGGGACGCACGCCGTACCGCATCCCTACCCTCCGCGAACTGCTCACAGCGCAGAAAGGTCGGGTGCTGATAAACCTCGACAAGGCCTTTGACTATTTCGACCAGGTCATGGAGATACTCGAGGAGACGGGCACCGAATCGCAGATAATAATGAAGGGCGACGCTCCCGCGCAGGATGTCATAGACCGCTACGGCAAGCACCTCGACAAGGTCATCTACATGCCCATCGTGCGCCTCGACCGCCCCGGAGCCATCGACCGCGTCCGCGACCATCTCCGCCTGCTCAGGCCCGCCGCGATCGAACTGACCTTCGCCGACACCTGCAATACGGCGGCTGCCGAAGCGGGCAGGATATGCGAGGGCCACACCCGTGTATGGTACAATACCCTGTGGGCATCGCTTGCAGGAGGACACGATGATTTTGCCTCGCTGAAGAATCCGGCCGACGGTTTCGGCTTCCTCGTCGACAGTCTCGGCTGCTCTGTCATACAGACCGACCAGCCCCGCTACCTGCTTGACTGGCTCGCCGACCGCAAGCTCAAGCCGTGGCACCCCGACAAGGCCTCGCTCGAGCGTTTCCGCCGTCATGCCAAAGCCGGCATGACTAAAACAGACTGGGCGAAGTTCGGCCGGTATGCCGACGCCAACCGAAATCTCGAGCGCTCGCCCGACGTCGTTTTTCTCGGCAACTCGATCACTGACCACTGGGCGCGCCATCGCCCCGGCTTCTTCACGAGCCGTAACATGGCAGGCCGCGGCATCAGCGGACAGACAAGCTCTCATATGCTCGTCCGCTTCCGCGCCGACGTCATGTCGCTCAAGCCCAAGGCTGTGGTTATCCTCGCCGGCATCAACGACATCGCCCTCAACAACGGCAGCATCTCGCTCGAGAACATCGCCGGCAACATCATGTCGATGTGCGAGCTTGCACGCTCGGCAGGCATCGAGCCTCTGATATGCTCGGTGCTCCCCTCGAAAAGAATCAGATGGCGCCCCGAAGTAAGTCCCGCCGGGCTGATTGTCCGCCTCAACGCCATGCTTCGCGCCTATGCCGCCGACAACGGCATCGACTTCGTCGACTACTACTCTGCCATGACCGATGCCGACGGCGGCCTCGACGGGCGATATACGACCGACGGCGTCCACCCTCTCGGTGCAGGGTACGACGTGATGGAGGCCATCGTCCTGCCGCACATTGACAAATACCTGACCGTCGAACCTCTAAACTCGAGCGACAGACCATGAACCGCTTACTGAACTTCTTCGCCGTATCGGAGCCTTCGGGCGCACGTCTGTCGCCCGAGCAGACGGCCGCGCGCTACCGTCGTCTGCGTTGGCAGGTGTTCCTCTCGGCCACATTGGGCTACGGTCTGTTCTACGTGTGCCGTCTGAGTCTGAACGTAATCAAGAAACCGCTTGTCGACGCCGGCGTGGTATCGGAGACCGAGTTGGGCATCATAGGCTCGGGACTCTTCATAACATATGCCATCGGTAAATTCACAAACGGTTTTCTTGCCGACCGCAGCAACATACGGCGCTTCCTTGCCGCAGGACTGCTCGTGTCGGCACTGATAAATCTCGCTCTCGGCTTCGTGACATCCTTCGGCGTGTTCCTGGCGCTGTGGGCCGTCAACGGCTGGGCGCAGTCAATGGGAGCGGCACCCTGCGTGGTGGCTCTCTCCCGCTGGTTCAGCGACCGCGACCGAGGGTCGTTCTACGGCTTTTGGTCGTCGAGCCACAACATAGGCGAGGCCATAACCTTCATAGTGACAGCCGTCATAGTCTCGGCGGCCGGATGGCAGTGGGGATTCCGCGGTGCGGCCGTGATGGGGCTGGTCGGATTTGTCATAGTGGCCGTTTTCATGCGCGACACCCCCGAGTCGTGCGGCCTGCCCCCTGTCGGCGTCTACAGCGGCGAGACCACCGCTACCGAGGAGGCGTGCGAGGACTCCAAGTCGGTGGCCGAGTACCAGAAGCAGGTGCTGCGCAACCCCGCCATATGGATGCTCGCCCTCGGCAGCTCCTTCATGTACATATCGCGCTATGCCGTCAACAGCTGGGGCATATTCTTCCTCGAGGCCGGGAAGGGCTACTCCAACATCGAGGCGAGTTCGGTCGTATCTATAAGCTCTATATGCGGCATCATCGGCACCGTGTCATGCGGCTGGGTGTCAGACCGTTTCTTCAACGGCAAGCGCAACATGCCGGCTCTCGTCTTCGGCATCATGAACGTCATCAGCCTGAGTCTCTTCCTCTTCGGACCTGCCGGTAAACCGTGGCTCGACATAACGGCCATGGTACTCTTCGGCCTTGCCATCGGAGCGCTCATCTGCTATCTGGGCGGACTCATGGCCGTCGACATCGCGTCGAAAAAGGCTTCGGGTGCGGCACTCGGCGTTGTGGGCATAGCGAGCTACATCGGCGCCGCCGTCCAGGACCTTGTCAGCGGCATAGCCATCGGCGGCGGCAAGACTGCCGGAGCCGTCTACGATTTCACGGGCGTGAGCATCTTCTGGATCAGCGCTGCCGTGCTCTCGGTCCTGTGCGTGCTCACCGTCTGGAACGCCAAAGCCAAAGACTGACTCCTCTAATCTGAACTAAGACCCCGTTCCCCAATATTTGTTAACGCTGGGGCGGTCAAGCGTCGTGCAGATGTGTTCGCGCAGTGAGGGAGC
>JAICZO010000016.1 GCA_029057255.1 Muribaculaceae bacterium
TCGTCGGCAGCGTCAGATGTGTATTAGAGAGAGGTCATATATTATGCTGTGTTTTTTGATTTTTATCAGTATACGAGTGTGCCGATGGGCTCTCCTGCGATGACTTTGGCGAGGTTGCCGGGGGTGTCCATGTCGAAGACTACGATCTTCATGCCGTTCTCTCGGCAGAGTGTTGTTGCGGTAAGGTCCATGATCTTGAGGCCGCGGTTGTATATTTCGTCGTAGGTTATTTTGTCGAACTTGACTGCCTCGGGGTCTTTTTCGGGGTCGGCTGTGTATATGCCGTCGACGCGTGTGCCTTTGAGCATGACGTCGGCCTTGACTTCGACTGCGCGGAGTGCCGATGCGGTGTCGGTTGTGAAGAATGGGTTGCCTGTGCCGCCTGCGATGATTGCTATCTTGCCGTCGGCGATGGTCTCGAGTGCGCGTGCGGGGCTGTAAGGCTCTCCGATGGGGAACATGCCTATCGACGTGAGCACGCGTGCGGTGCATCCTGCGCTCTCGAGTGCTGAGCTGAGTGCGAGGGAGTTGATGACTGTGGCGAGCATTCCCATCTGGTCGCCTTTGACTCTGTCGAAGCCTTTTGCGGCGCCTGAGAGTCCGCGGAAGATGTTACCGCCTCCGATGACGATTGCCACTTCGACGCCTGCAGCGGCGAGTTCGCTTATCTGCTGCGCATATGATGCGAGGCGCTCCGGATCGATGCCGTAGCCCTGCTGTCCCATCAGCGATTCACCGCTGAGCTTGAGTAGTATTCTGTGGTACTTGGGTTGCATTGTTGTTGCTTTTTGGCAAAGTTAATATTTTTCTGTGGATTTTCGGCGTGTTGCCCTGAGAAAAAATATGAGGAAGAGCACTGCGGCGAGCATCAGGCACACCGAGAAGCTCAGCACGATGCCGTAGAGGCCGAGGCCGCAGGGAAATGCGAGCAGGTATGTGACGGGCAGGCCGACTATGATGTAGCTCACGAAGGCGATATAGAGCATCGGCATGACGTGGGATGTGCCGCGCAGGGCGTTGGCGAATGTTATCTGTGTGGCGTCGCCGGCCTGGTAGAGTGCCATCGGCACGAGCAGGGTGACGGCGAGTGCTATGACGGCGCTGTCGTCGGAGAAGATGCCCATGATGGTGTGGCCGCAGAAGATGAAGAGGCATATCACGGCGGTCATGGTGGCGAGGATGATATGGTATCCGGCCCAAGCCGAGCGCCTCATGCCGGTGTAGTCGCCGGCTCCGGCGGCGTGGCTGACGGGAATGGCGAGGGCGGCTCCGATGCTGTAGTAGAGGCAGAAGCCGAACATGCCGCTGATGACGACTATCTGGAATGCGGCGAGCTCGTTAGCTCCGAGCCAGCCTGCCATTACGGCTGCTCCGGAGAATGATGCTGTCTCGAAGGTCATCTGCATCGACACGGGGAATCCGGTGCGGACTATCTCGCCGGGCAGTCCGGCCACGCGTCTGCCGTGGGTGTATCCGTGCCTGTATGGTGCGCCGAGCCGGCAGCGGAAGAAGACGTAGAGCATTGCGGCGGCGCAGAGTATGCGGGCTGTGAATGTGCTTATGCCCGCGCCTATGAGTCCGAGCTCGGGCATGCCGAAGTTGCCGTATATGAGTATGTAGTTGCCGATGATGTTGATGCCGTTAGCCGCCAAGACTATCCATGTGGGCAGGCCTGTGTTGCCGATTGCGAAGCTCCACTGTGCCAGGACGTTGAAGACACACACGGGCAGCATGCCGGCGAGCACTATCAGATAGTAGGGGCGTATGAGCGGGAGGAGGTGCTCGGGCTGGCCGAGGCGGTGGATGTTGAAGTACATGGCTGTCATCAGTGCTGTCACAATCAGTGTGAAAGCGATGTTGACGCGCAGGCCTACGCGCACCATGCGGCCGATGCGGTCGTTGTCGCCTCGGGCGAAGACGGCGCCTATGAGGGGTGTCAGGCCGTAGGTGAAGCCTACGCAGGCGAAGATGGCTATGTTGAAAAAGTTGTTGACAAACGATGCCGAGGCGAGGGCGTCGGTCGAGTAGTGGCCTACCATTATGTTGTCGGCAAAGCTGACGGCGATGTTTCCGAACTGCCCCAGGAGAAGCGGCAGCGCCAGCAATGCTATTGACTTGTAATAAGGAAAGTATTTCTTTATGGTCATAATGTCGTCTGTCAGATTTAAAAAAAACAGCGGGGGACGTTCTTCCCCGATTGGAAGCGCGTCCCCCGATGATATGGTTTTACCGGTTCATCAGTCGCGGTTTCCGAAGATTCGCAGAAGATAGAGGAAGAGGTTGATGAAGTCGAGATAGAGCGAGAGTGCGCCGAGTGTCGCAAGCTTGCCTATTGCTTCACCGGGTGTGTTCATGGCCATTGTCTTGATCTGCTGTGTGTCCCATGCGGTAAGGCCGATGAAGATGAGCACGCCGGCGATGGATACTATCCAGTCGAGTGTCGAGCTGTGCAGGAAGAGGTTGACTACCGATGCGATTATCAGGCCGATAAGTGCCATAAAGAGGTAAGAGCCAATCTTTGAGAGGTCGTTGGAGGTGAAGTAGCCGTATACACTCATGGCGCCGAACGTACCGGCGGTGATGAAGAATGTCTTGGTGATTGCGGCGGGGCTGTATGCGAGGAATACCGTACACAGCATCAGGCCGTTAACCACAGCGAAGAGGTAGAACAGGAGGCTTGCGGTCAGGCTCGAGAGCTTGTTGATAGCGCCGGAGATGGCGAATACGAGGCCGAGTTCGGCTGCGATAAGCACCCACATCATCCATGTGTGGTTGATGAGGAAGCTGATATAGCCATAGCTTGTCGAAGCCCAGAGCGCCGTGAAGGCTGTCACGACGAGAGCGAGCGTCATCTTGAGATAGACGCGTTTCATGGCGTTGCTCACCGTTGAGGCCAGAGCCTCGGGGCGTTGCGTCATGTAGCTGTCAAATTTGTTGTTGTCGTACATGTTATGTTTTTTTAGAAGTGTAAATCGGAGTTGTTACATGCGCTCGGGCACGCGGATGCCGAGCAGGCCCATCGCTGTCTTGACGGTGCGCGCGGTGGCGTCGCTGAGGGCGAGGCGGAGCGAGCACAGGCATGTGTTTTCCTCGCGGAGAATCGAGCAGTCGTGGTAGAACTGGTTGTATTCCTTGACGAGGTCGTATGCGTAGTTGGCGATGATGGCCGGGGAGTATGAGCGTCCTGCTTCAGCCACAACCGAGGGGAAGTCGCTCAGGCGCTGTATGAGGGCGATCTCCTTTTCGTTGGGGACGACGTCGGAGTAGCCTGTCATTGAGTAGCCTGCTTCCTCGGCACGACGGAGCACGGAGCGGATTCGTGCGTAGGTGTACTGGATGAAGGGGCCTGTGTTGCCGTTGAAGTCGATGCTTTCCTTGGGGTTGAAAGTCATGTTCTTGCGGGGGTCTACCTTGAGGAGGAAGTACTTGAGTGCTCCGAGACCTACGATTTCGGCGATGTCGGCGATTTCTTCTTCCGACAGTCCGTCGAGCTTGCCGAGCTGCTGCGATACTTCGCGGGCGCCCGACACCATCTCTTCCATGAGGTCGTCGGCGTCGACGACGGTGCCCTCGCGACTCTTCATCTTGCCTTCGGGGAGTTCTACCATGCCGTAGCTGAAGTGCACGAGGTCCTTGCCCCACTTGAAGCCGAGGCGGTCAAGGAGTATCGAGAGCACCTGGAAGTGGTAGTTCTGCTCGTTGCCGACGACATATATCATGCGGTCGATGGGATAGTCGTCGAAGCGCTGCTTTGCGGTGCCGATGTCCTGTGTCATGTAGACCGATGTGCCGTCGCTGCGGAGGAGCAGCTTCTGGTCGAGGCCGTTGTCGGTGAGGTCAGCCCACACCGAGCCGTCTTCCTTGCGGAAGAGGAGGCCTTTTTCGAGGCCTTCGAGCACCTTGGCCTTGCCGTCGAGGTATGTTGTCGACTCGTAGTAGATTTTGTCGAAGCCTACGCCCATGCGACGGTAGCTGTCGTCGAAGCCGGCGTATACCCAGTTGTTCATCATCTCCCAGAGGGCGCGCACTTCGGGGTCGCCTTCTTCCCAGCGACGGAGCATCTCGCGTGCCTCGGTCATGAGGGGCGATGCCGCCTTTGCCTCGTCTTCGGTCATACCCTTGGCCATCAGCTCCTTGACTTCTTCCTTGAAGTGCTTGTCGAACGACACGTAGCAGTCGCCCACGAGGTGGTCGCCTTTCTTTCCGGCAGTCTCGGGGGTAGCGCCGTCGAAGTATTTCTTCCAGGCGAGCATCGACTTGCAGATGTGGATGCCACGGTCGTTGACGATGTTTGTCTTGACGACCTTGTTGCCGCAGGCGCTGAGGATGTTCGAGAGGCTGCTGCCGAGGAGGATGTTGCGCAGGTGTCCGAGGTGGAGGGGCTTGTTGGTGTTTGGCGACGAGTATTCGACCATGACAAGGGGGCTCTCGTCGGTCACGG
Source organism: Muribaculaceae bacterium (assembly GCA_029057255.1). GTDB lineage: Bacteria > Bacteroidota > Bacteroidia > Bacteroidales > Muribaculaceae > CAG-873. The sequence goes on from JAICZO010000016.1 coordinate 4,442, forward strand.
GTGCTATGCCGTAGTTCTTGTCGGCCTCGATAGCCTCGAGGACGCCGTTCCAGAAGGTGGGGGTAATGACGATATTGAGGAAGCCCTTGACGGTGTTGAAAGCCGACACGGCAGGCTCGTTGTCGACGAGCCACTGTCCGATCTCAGCGCCTACGGCCTCGGGAGCCTTGCGGGCAGCCTTTACCCAGGGGAATACCATGACGGTGAGGTTGCCTTCAAACTCTTTTCTTGTAGCCTGAGGCACAATCGATGAGGGTTCGGCGTCGATGCCGTAAAGTTCTTTCACCGCCTTAGCGACGGCATTCGATATGATGTTGTCGATAGACATTTTATTCGTATTTATCGCCAAACTTGAGCTTGGCGTCGGTTACCATTTGCTTGATTTTCTGTTCGCGCGCCTTGGGGCATATGAGCAGCACTCCGTCTGCATCGGATACGATATAGTCCTCGAGACCGTCGACCACGACAAGTTTCTCGCCGCGGATGGCGAAAATAGTGCCTGAGCAGTTATATGACAGCACGTTGCAGTTCTGTGTCACGTTGCGGTCGAGGTTCTTGGGCGAGAGGTCGTAGAGGGCGCTCCATGTGCCGAGATCATTCCAGCCGAATGTGACGGTCTCGACATATACGTTGCCTGCGCGCTCCATGACCGAGTAGTCGATCGAAATGCTCAGACAGCCGGGGAAGGCCTCTGCGATGAAGCCGCGCTCGGCCTCTTCGTCGGTGTATGTACCGTCGGGTGCCGAGTCGAAGACCATAGCAATGTCGGATGCGTGGCGGCGCAGCGCGTCCTGGATGACCGAAGCTTTCCAGAGGAATATGCCTGAGTTCCAGAAGAATTCACCGGTTGCGATGAAGACTTTGGCCAGCTCGATGTCGGGCTTCTCGGTGAAAGTCTTGACTTTGCTGATGTTGCCGACGGTGTGCTCGCCTATCTGTATGTATCCGTAGCCTGTCTCGGGACTTACGGGAGTGATGCCGAGTGTCAGCAGGGCGTCGTTGCTCTCGATGAAGTCGAAACCCTCGAGGATGCTCCGCTCGAACTCAGCCTCGCGTGTTATGACATGGTCGGCCGGAGTGACTATCATCGAAGCCTCGGGGTCGCGGGCGGCGATGTGCCATGCGGCCCAAGCTATACAGGGTGCTGTATTGCGTCGGGCGGGCTCGAGGAGGATGTTGTGCTCCGACACACCCGGCAGCTGCTCCCTCACCAGGTCGGCATATCGGTCATTCGTAATGATCAGAATGTTCTCAGCCGGGATAAGGTTGCAGATACGGTCGTAGCTCATCTGCAGGAGTGTTCGTCCCGTGCCAAGGAAATCGATGAACTGCTTGGGCAGTTTAGCTCGGCTGTAGGGCCAGAAACGGCTTCCGATGCCCCCGCACATAATCACGCAATAGCGGTGTGCCCTGTTATCCATATATCGTTGTAGATTTTTGGTTGTTTTAGTGTGCTAAATTAACAAAAATCCGGCATATTGCCAAAAAAAGCCCGCACCTTTCGGTGCAGGCTTTTTTGTATCTGGTTTCAGACGGTATATTAGCCGTTGATTTTCACCATAGTAGCGATGAGGTCGAGCACCTTGTTCGAGTAGCCGATTTCGTTGTCGTACCACGAAACGACCTTCACGAAAGTAGGAGTGAGCTGGATACCTGCCTTCTTGTCGAAGATAGAAGTGCGGGTGTCGCCGAGGAAGTCGCTCGATACAACGTCGTCTTCGGTGTAGCCGAGTACGCCCTTGAGTTCGCCTTCAGAAGCTTCCTTCATAGCGGCGCAGATTTCGTCGTAAGTAGCGGGCTTTGCGAGGTTGACGGTGAGGTCAACAACAGATACGTCGAGGGTGGGGACACGCATCGACATACCGGTGAGCTTGCCGTTGAGTTCGGGGATAACTTTGCCTACAGCCTTGGCAGCGCCGGTCGACGAGGGGATGATGTTGCCGGCAGCAGCACGACCACCGCGCCAGTCCTTCATCGAGGGACCGTCGACAGTCTTCTGAGTAGCTGTTGTAGAGTGAACGGTTGTCATGAGGCCGTCGAGGATACCGAACTTGTCATGGAGAACCTTAGCGATGGGAGCGAGACAGTTGGTTGTGCAAGAAGCGTTCGAAACGAACTGAGTGCCCTTAACGTACTTGTCAGCGTTAACGCCGCATACGAACATGGGGGTGTCGTCCTTCGAGGGAGCCGACATAACCACATACTTAGCGCCGGCTTCGATGTGAGCCTGAGCTTTTTCCTTGGTCAGGAAGAGACCGGTGGATTCAACGACGTATTCAGCGCCTACTTCGCCCCATGCGATTTCTTTGGGGTCGCGGCATGCTGTAACGCGGATGTGCTTGCCGTTGACGATAAGTTCGCTCTTTTCGAGGTCGTAGTCTACAGTGCCTTCGAACTGGCCGTGCATTGTGTCATACTTGAGCATGTAAGCCATGTAGTCAACGGGGAGAAGGTCGTTGATAGCAACTACTTCGATGTCTTCGCGTTTGGTGGAGGCACGGAAGACGAAGCGACCGATGCGACCAAAGCCATTGATACCAATTTTAGTCATAGTTCTTTTGGTTTTGAATATTGGAATTGTTATTACTTGTTAAATGTCAATATGTTACAGACTCGTCGGCAGATTTGTGCCGGCATCTTTGTCTTAAACCGACGCAAAATTAATGAAAAATTTCGGTATTTCAATTTTTTCTTAAGTTTTTTATTATGAAAAATTTCCTTAATTTTGTAGTCGTCTATCATGATAGCCAAGGGAGAACAATTACCGCCCGCTCCGGGTTCCTTCTTTTGGTATCAAACAATCGTAAACAATTCTAAATTATGAAGAAATTCCTCAACGAATTCAAAGAGTTTGCAATGAAAGGCAACGTTGTCGACATGGCTGTCGGTGTTATCATCGGCGCTGCTTTCGGCAAAATTGTCACTTCGTTAGTCAATGACGTAATCATGCCTGCCATAGGCATGCTCACGGGCGGAATCAATTTCTCCGACCACAAATGGGTCATCAAGCAGGCCGTGCAGCAGGGCGAGGAGATTGTCACTCCCGAAGTGGCCATCACTTGGGGAGCCTTCGTGCAGACTGTCTTCGACTTCCTCATCGTGGCCTTCTGCATATTCGTGGCCATCAAGTTCATGAACAAGCTCAAGCGTCAGCCCGAGCCGGAGCCTGAAGCGCCCGCCGCTCCCGCAGGTCCCACTCAGGAAGAGCTGCTGACCGAAATCCGCGACCTCCTCAAGAAAGAAGCATCCAAGTGATATTCCTTATCGGCTATATGGCAAGCGGCAAGAGCACCCTCGGCGGCGCCCTTGCCCGCGCCATCCCCGGTCTGAGCTTCGTCGACCTTGACGACGCTGTCGAGGCCGAGGCAGGCATGACGGTGGCGGAGATTTTCGCCGCCGAAGGCGAGGCCGGATTCCGCCGCCGCGAGTCGGCGGTGCTGAGAGCGGTCTCCGTCCCCGGCGCCATAGTGGCATGCGGCGGCGGCACCCCCTGCGACCCGGCCAACATGGACTTCATGCTCGCCCGCGGCACGGTTGTGCTGCTCGAAGCATCCGTCGGCATCATCGCCGACAGACTCCTCGAGGCTCCCGCCGGCAAGAGGCCGCTCATCGACGCCTACCGCGACGACCGCGACGCTCTGCTGGAGCACATCGCCGCCATGCTCGCCGGGCGCGCTAAGCACTACAGCCGCGCACACGCCCGCTTCGACGCCGACGACCTCGACACTGCCGACGGCATATCTCGCTCGGTGCGCCGCTTTGCCGAGGCATTCGGCCTCCCGGCGCCTCAGCTCTGACATATATATTATTAACAAACACTCCAACACACACTCTACCTTGTCAGCCCCGGTACCATTGGAAGAAGTGCTCAACGCCACGGCGACAGCACGCCAGGCCACGATAGGCCTGCCTGCATCACACAGCCTCGCCGACCACCGTTTCCCGCTCACCCCCGAGGGAGCGGCGCAGCTTGTGGCACGAGGCTTCAGAGTAAGGATGGAAGCCGGTGCCGCCGGCCACATCCACTACCCCGACGACGCCTACAGCCGCTGCGGCGTCGAGATTGTCGAGCGCGCGGCCGCCCTCGGGTGCGACATCGTGCTCTACCTGCAGCCCCTCGACACCGCCGACGCCCGCCGCATCAAGCGCGGCGCACTGCTGCTGACATTCCTCCACGCCGGAGAGGCCGACAAGGAACCGCTCAGAATACTGCTCCGGCGCCACGTCATAGCCCTCGGACTCGAGATGCTCACCGACAGCGCCGGCCACCGTCCCTTCGCCGACATCCTGCACGAAATCGACGGCCGCGCCGCCGTCGCCGTCGCCTCGTCGCTGTTGGCCGACGCCATCCACGGCAAAGGCATCCTCCTCGGAGGAGTGGCGGGCATCGTGCCCTGCGAAGTGATGATCATAGGCTCTGACATGGCGGCATGCGCGGCAGCACAGTCGGCCATAGGCCTCGGCGCCACCGTGAGGATGTTCGACAACAACGTCTACCGCCTGCGCGATGCCCTGCACCGGCTCGGGCCGGGAGTCATAGGCTCGTCGATACATCCGCGCGTCTTCGAGAGCGCGCTGCGCTCGGCCGACATCGTCATCGCCACCTCGACCGAGCCCAAATGCGCCACCATCGACGCCGACATGGTCAACATCATGAAACGCGGTGTCATATGCTTCGACCTCACGGCCGACAACGGCAGCGCCTTCCCCTCGATGCAGGTCATCGACCTTGACCTCGCCTCACCGTCCGACAACGAGATAAGCACGCCGGCGCGACTGTGCTACGTCAACGCAGGCAACGCCGTGCCACGCACCGTGGCTATGGCGCTGAGCAACACCTTCGCCACCATGCTCGACGAGATACTCGTCTGCGACGGCGTCGCCAACGCTCTCCGCATCAACGACGGCCTCCGCAGAGCGGCGTTCATGTTCCTGGGCAAATGCGTCAACCGCGACGTCGCGGCTCTGCTGGGCGAGCGCATGGTCGACATAAATCTCTTTCTACAATTCTCCTGATGCCCGCAAAGAAAAAGAAATACTACGTAGTGTGGGTCGGTGTCGACCCCGGCATATATGACAGCTGGACAGAGTGCCAGCTGCAGATAAACGGATACCCCGGCGCCTGCTACAAATCTTTCGACACAAAGGAAGAGGCCGTCGAGGCATACCGAGGCGACCCCGCACGCCAGCTCGACCTCATGAAAGCCATACTGCGCAAGGCCGACGAAATGCGCCGCAAGCCTCAGCCCGAGCCGGGGCCGCGCGACTACACCACCATACCCGGCATACGCCTCGACGCAATAGCCGTCGACGGTGCCTGCGCGGGCAACCCCGGACGCATGGAGTACCGTGCCGTACGCGTCATCGACGGCGCCGAAGTATTCCGCATCGGCGACAAGAACGTGCTCACGGGCACCAACAACATAGCAGAGTATCTCGCCATGATACACCTGGCGGCACTGCTGCAGAAAAACGGCGACACAACCACTCCTATTTATACCGACTCGAAAAACACTCTGTCGTGGCTCCGCAAAGGGCGCTCAAACACCTCGCTGGCCGAGACGCCGCGCACAGCGCCCACACTCGAGCTGCTGCGACGGGCCGACGCATGGCTCGCCGCCAACGGACCGATACGCAACCCTATCCTCAAGTGGCAGACTGACCAGTGGGGCGAAATCCCCGCCGACTTCGGCAGGAAATAAGCCCCTCATTATATATATACTATACCATAATCCCTCAACTGACCTAAAACACACAAGCTGACAAAATGGCAAGAAAACTCAACATCCTGAAAAACGACTCATGGCTGGCCCCCTATGCGGCTGCCATCGAAGGACGACATAACGACGCGCTGCGCAAACAGCGCGAGCTCACCGCCGAGGCCGGAACTCTGGCCGACTTCGCCAACGCACACAAATACTTCGGCCTGCACAAGACCAAAGACGGATGGGTGTTCCGCGAATGGGCGCCCAACGCCACCGGCATATGCCTCGTGGGCGACTTCTCCGACTGGCAGGAGAAGCCCGAATACCGCCTCCACAAAGTCGGCGGCGGACTATCGGGCGTATGGGAAGTGACAATGCCCAAAGACGCCATCGCCGACGGACAGCTCTACAAGATGCTCGTCGACTGGCCCGGCGGACGCGGCGAGAGGATACCCGCATATGCCGACCGCGTCGTGCAGGATGAAAAGACTCATATATTCTCGGCACAGGTGCACGCGCCCAAGCGCGCATACCGGTGGACCGACGCCGACTTCACCCCCGACACCGCGCCGCTGCTCATCTACGAGTGCCATATAGGCATGGCTCAGCAGACCGAAGGCGTCGGCTCATACGAGGAGTTCCGCACCAAGGTGCTGCCCCGCATCGCCGCCGACGGCTACAACGCCATCCAGATAATGGCCATACAGGAGCACCCCTACTACGGTTCGTTCGGCTACCACGTATCGAACTTCTTCGCCGCCTCGAGCCGCTTCGGCACCCCCGAGGAGCTGAAGAAGCTCATCAACGAGGCGCACAAGCTCGGCATTGCCGTCATCATGGACATCGTGCACTCGCACGCCGTAAAGAACGTCCTCGAAGGCATCGGACAGCTTGACGGCAGCCCCAACCAGTACTTCCACTCCGACCCCGGACGCCGCGAGCACCCCGCATGGGACTCGCTCTGCTTCGACTATGGCAAGGACGAGGTGCTCCACTTCCTGCTCTCCAACTGCAAATACTGGCTCGAGGAGTACCACTTCGACGGTTTCCGCTTCGACGGCGTAACCTCGATGCTCTACTATGACCACGGCCTCGGCAAGGCATTCGGCGGCTACGGCGACTACTACGACGGCGGACAGGACACCGACGCCATCACATATCTCACACTGGCCAACATCCTGATTCATCAGGTGAAGCCCACGGCCATAACCATAGCAGAGGAGATGAGCGGCATGCCCGGCCTGGCGCTCCCCTTCAAGGACGGCGGCATAGGCTTCGACTACCGCATGGCAATGGGTATCCCCGACTACTGGATCAAGACCCTCAAGGAGAAGAAGGACGAGGACTGGCACCCCACCTCGATATTCTGGGAACTCACCAACCGCCGCGCCGACGAAAAGACCATATCCTACGTCGAGAGCCACGACCAGGCTCTCGTAGGCGACAAGACCGTCATCTTCCGCCTCATCGACGCCAAGATGTACTGGCACATGATGGTCGGCGACAATGATGCCGACGTGGCACGCGGCATCGCGCTCCACAAGATGATACGCCTGGTAACTCTCGCCACCATCAACGGCGGCTACCTCAACTTCATGGGCAACGAGTTCGGTCATCCCGAGTGGATTGACTTCCCCCGCGAGGGCAACGGCTGGAGCTACAAGTATGCGCGCCGCCAGTGGGACCTCGTCGACCGCGAGGACCTGCAGTACCGCTTCCTCAACGCCTTCGACAACGCCATGATCGAGCTTGTCAGCCACAAGCACAACTTCCAGGCCAAGCCCGTGCAGAAGCTGTGGGAGAAAGACTCCGACCAGGTGCTCGCATTCATGCGCGGCGACCTCGTCTTCGTCTTCAACTTCAGCCCCACCAACAGCTACGAAGGCTACGGACTGCTCGCTCCCGGCGGCGTCTATAGCACGGTGCTCTCGACCGACAACCCCGCGTTCGGCGGCTTCGGCAACATCGACGAGACCATAGAGCACTTCACCAAGCCCGACCCCCTCTTCGAGCCTTTCGGTGTTGAGCGCCTGCCCCTCTACCTGCCCGCACGCACGGCGATGGTGCTCCGCAAGCATCCCGCCCGCCGCAAGAAATAAGTCTTGACGGACTACGACAAAAAAAAGACTTCGCAGACGACAGCGCCCGCGAAGTCTTTTTTTTTATTGTACCGCCGTCAGCGGCGCGGTATGCGCACCACTGCAAACGAGTATGCCGGAAGCTCGGCCTCGGGGAGCGTCAGCGATGCGGGCTGAGGCACGGCATCGGTCCTTGCAGGGTCGCCCGAGAGCACCTCGGCGCTGTACGTCCCGGCAGCGATACCGAGCGCCGAGAGGTCGACATCGAGAGTCACCGCCACAGGCAGCATGTTCACCATCTTGACAATAAGGTCGCCGGCCTCGTCCTCGACGAGCGACACCCCGATGCGCTTCATCACATCGGCGTCCTTGCCGTCGGCCGTGAGGGCGGCGGGGATGTATCGTGTGCCGGCATTGTTGCCGTAGAGCTTCTGCACGTAGTAGTCGGGCGTGGGCTTCACGTCAGTGTTGCTGAAATAGATGAGGTCGGGGCGCCACTGCGTGTGGCCCTCTTTGGCAAGCAGCGGGGCGTAGGACGTCATCTCGACGATGTCACCGTTGCGCTCCAGGTCGGTGAGATAGAGAGCCTCCGACAGCGCTGTCTCGACATTCGACGGACGGCCGTCCATATGCGAAGCCCACTCGCCGAGATACACCTTGGTGCCCTTGCGGTCGTAGCCGTCGTAGTAGCCGCGGTTGTTGACAAGCCAGCCGGGCGACACATAGTAGTGCTCGTCGACAAGGGGTATGTCCAGCTCGCGGGCAAGCTCCCAGCCGCGGTCGTAGTCAGTACCCTCGTAGAACGGGCCCACCGTGCCGACCACCTGCACATCGGGGTATGCCGCACGCACGGCGTCGTATATCATCCGGAAGCGCGGCTCGAAGACTTCGGTTATCATGTCCTCGTTGCCTATGCCTATATACTTGAGGTTGAAAGGCTCGGGGTGACCGGCCTCGGCACGCCTGGCGCCCCACTCTGTTGTCACGTCGCCGTTGGCATACTCGATGAGGTCAAGCACATCCTGAATATAAGCGTCCATCTCGTCCATCGGGATACCGTTCTGCTGCCCTGCCGACGTCACCTTGTCGACAGAGTGATGCGAGGGACACGACGAGTTCTGACACGGCACGCCTGCGGCAAGCACCGGCAGCGGCTCGGCGCCGATATCCTCGCAGAAGAGGAAATACTCATGGTATCCGAGTCCGCGGCTCTGATGATAGCCCCACAGATTGAAGAGAGGCTTGCGGGCCTCGAGGGGGCCTATCGACCCCTTCCAGTCGTAGATATTGTCGATGCCGTTGCCGTGCGCCACGCAGCCGCCGGGGAAGCGCACGAAGCGCGGCTTGAGGTCGGCAAGCACTTGGGCGAGGTCGGCGCGAAGACCGTTCTCACGGCCGCGGAAAGTCTTCTCGGGGAAAAGAGACACCATGTCAAGGTCGGCGTCGCCGTTGCGGAGCGTCACCACAAGACGCGCGTCGGCACACGACTCCGACGCCTTGATGACAGCCTTGCACCGGCTCCAGCCCGACGGCCTGACAGAGACCGAGGCGCGGCCTATCACCTTGCCGCCGGGAGTCCGCAATGACAGGTCGAGCTTCTGCCGCGAGGCACTGCGGGCAAAGAGCGACAGGCGGTAGCGCTCGCCCTTTGTCACGACGATGCCGTCGTAGCCGCTGTTGACGAGGCTCAGCCCCGCGGCTCCGGCACTCACGGATATATAATGTGGATTATTGGCATGCACAGGGTCGTCGGCAAGTATGCGCGTGCTGCCGTCGCCCTCGACCGACCATGCCGTCATGGCATCCCATCCGCCACGGTCGGCGGCGCTATACTCGAAGTCGCGGTTCTGCACCAGTTCGGCGTAGAGGCCACCGTCGGCGGCATAGTTTATGTCCTCGAAGAAAATGCCGATGAGCTTGTCGGTGATAGCCTTCGCCCCGTCGGGCTGCGGACTGACCTTCACGGCGAAAGGCTCAAGACCCTTGTAGCGGTCAGCATCGCCGGCACAGGTCTCGGCATATATGCGGGAGCGACGCTCGCGCTCGGCCACCCATGCCGACACATCGTCGATGACGGCGCGGTCGACACTCTGCCGGTAGCCGGCCACCTTCACGCCGCCGACAACAGCCGAGTCGGCCACAAGAGGGCGGGCGGGAAATATGTCGCGCGGAATATCGGACGTGGAGCTGTAGTACTGCTGCGGGCTCCACTTGCGCAGGTCGGGCGAGTACGCCACAGCGGTGACGCCGCCGGCGGGGTCGGCCTCCCATACACACACCCAGCGGCCGTCAAGACGGTTCTGCATAAGCTTGGGCGAAAACATCTTCTTGTGGCTGCCCCACGCTCCGAAGTCGGAGTTGACAAGGTTGTAGCCGTTTCCCACAGGCTGCCACGGCTGGCCGGCCGACGGGCGCCATGCCAGCCGCAGACCCGACTTACCCTCGGGCATCGCGTAGGCAAACATCTCTACATCTTCGGCCGCGGCTCCGAGGCCTGCGGCAAGCGCCAGCACGGACGCTATATATCTAAGGTGTCTCACTGCATCAGATTTTAGGTTTATTTATCAAAATTACAAAAAATCTGACAACAGCACAACAAACGGGCCTCAGGAGCACAGCCCTGAAGCCCGTATATTATTTCAGTGAAACGCTCACTTCACGACTGCCACTTCGGCGCGTCGGTCCTGAGCGTCATTGGCGTATGCGTGGGTGGGACCCATGCCGCAGACCTTCACCTTCGAGGCCGGCACACCGTGTGCCACCAGATAGTCGCCGATGGCGCGTGCGCGTCGCTCCGACAGCTTCTGATTGTAGGCCACACGCCCGTGCTCGTCGGTGTATGCCTTGACATCAAGCGAGAGACCCTGCTTGCGTGCGGTATTGGCTATGGCCGTCAGCTCGGAAGTCTCCGGCACAGCGCTCTCGTCGGTCTCAAAGAGATACACCACGGTTGTCACGGCCACCGGAGCTGCGGCTGTCCGTGCCGTCGCATAGTCAGGCCGTGCCTCGGCTCTGACGTCGGTGACGGGCTTGCCGCTCACGGTCACTTCCGCAAGCTGTGCCTGAGCACCGCCTGCAGGCTCGAGTGTAGGCTCGAAGGCCGACACGAAAGGATCGGGGATATATCCCTCGGCCGTCCCTCCATATGCCAGATAGCCGCGCGGGGCATCGGCAAGCTGTGCCGATTTCTGAGGCGCGGAGGGCACTCCACCGTTCATCCACACGTAGCACCCTACCCCGAAAACGAGTCCCAGGAGGATTGCAGCACCATACCGCACATAGCGCGGAGTCTCGTCGACATCGGCTGTCACTGCCGGCACGACTTCGTCGTCGGCAGGAGTGTGAGCCTCTAACCGTGCAGCCTCTTTGTGAGCTTCTATGCGCTCTGACTCTTTGTGTCCTTTCAGACTTTTCTGCTCGTGACGCTCATCTTGGCGGCGCGTGCTGTCGTCGTTAGTTGCCATAATATACCGGATTTTGGTTGTTGAAAACGTTGATTATACTACAGTTTTAACATGCAGGCACGCGGCGGGGTTCGTCAGCAAATGTTAAATCAATAAGTTAAAAGAAAACGGACGCCGGGCGCGCCTCGGTCATCGGAGGCACGCCCGGCGTGTGTCAGGTCAGTATCGTATGCTTAGAGCGCGATCTTGCGGGTAGCTTTAGCACCGTCGGCGTTGACAGCCACGGCGATGTATACGCCGGGAGCGATAGCGTCGACAGCGACAGCGTCGTTGCCGCGAGCCACGCATGCGCCGGCAAGCGAGTAGATGCTCAGCGAGCAGCCTTCGGCCGATACGACAGCGCCGTTAAAGGCGATGGCAGGAGCGGCGGTCTCGACTACAGAGGGAGCTTCGATGCCCGATACGGCTTCTACTGTCACGGCAGCCGAGGCGCTGGAGCCAAGGAGCGAAACTGCTACAGTAGTGTTGCCGGCCTTGAGAGCCTCAAACTCGAGCGAGAGCACATTGTTGAGGAACGAAGAGAAGCCGGTCATGGCGATGACAGCCTCGTCGAAGTCGCAGGTGAGGTCAGAAGCGACAGCATCGGCCTCGAGGGGAAGGCGTGAGATGATGTTCATGGTCACGAAGAACTTCTCGCCCTCGACAACGCGGATGTCGGCGGGGTTGATGTAGAATGCCTGCTCGAAGTGGAGCGAGGGATCGGCGTCGGTCATTTCGTTCCAGGGCGAGTCGGTTGTCTTGCCATAAGCAAAGCCGAGGTCCTCGAAGAACTTGCGGTCGGTCTTCTCAACCGATGCGCCTTCAGTTGTTGTGTGTTCAGCCTCTTTGTCTGCGTTGACTACTGCGAGAGTAGAGATGGCGTAGTTGTTCTTGAGGCCGCGTTCGGGCTTGGGATCGCCGTAGATTTCGTTGTAGTCCAGGTCGTAGTCCACTACTTCGGCGTCGTTCTCCGAAGTCCAGCCGACGATGCGGTGTACTGTGTCGAAGCGCGAGGGGAATGCGGGCTCGGTTGTGGGAGCTACACCCTCGATGGAAGTGAGGGCTACCATATTGCCGAAGATTACGGGAACGGCTTCGGTCGGTTTTTCTTTGCCCGTGTTGTCGTACTCACCGGGCAGAGGTGCGAGCTCACCGGCGATACCGCCTGCGCAAGCGCCTTTCCAGCGGCTGGGCTCTGTGGCCTTGACAGTACCTTCGACATAGCAGCGTGTGATGTCGACTCGCGATGTCGAACCTACGATACCGCCGACAGTGTTCTTGGCTGTGATGTCAGCGTCGACGTGGCAGTCAGCCACACCGGAGTCAGTGCCTGCAGTACCGATGATACCGCCGACATTGGTACCGCCGCCGAGGGCGCCGACAAATGCCGACGACACGACCTTGGAGCCGGTGCGTGTCTCACCCACGATACCGCCTGCGTTGGCAGCCTCGGGGAGGTTGACGTTACCCGACACGAAGCAGTCGGCGAAACGCGAGTTGTTGGTTGCTTTACCTACGATACCGCCGAAAGTGCCCTTGAAGGGAGCTGCTTCGTCTGACGAAACCTCAAGGCCGTATACGTGGATGTTCTCGGCGGTAAGGCCGTATGCAGTACCTGCGATAACGCCTACTTCGTTGTTTGCGGAAGAGAGAGCTGCCGAGGGAGCTACGAAAGTAAGGTTTTTGACGGTCATGTTCTTGGCCGAGCTTACCATACCCTGCGAGTAAGCGCCTGTGGTGCTGAAGTTCGAGATGACGTGGTTGTCACCCTCGATAGTACCGCCGAAGCTTGCTACGGGGCGGAAGGCATAGCCGTTGGCATCGAAGTCGGCTACAACACGGTAGTGGCCGTTGATGTCGGTGTCGATCTGCTGGAGGTCGGCTACAGTAGCGATGAGGTAGGGGTCTTCCTGTGTGCCCTTGCCGCCTACAAACTTGGTGAAGGGGAGGTCGTATACATCGACATTGTACTTATCGCCGTAGCGTGTCACGACCATTTTGGGGGTGCTGTCCGAATTGGCGAGAGATATACCTGCGAGGACGCCGTTCACATCGTCGGGACCTACTTCGAGGAGGAACTCTCCGTTGTTGTCAACTACGACAAATTCCTCGTTGACGATGTCGCCGGCCGATCTCTTGACGAGATACATATACTCGATGTCATCGTCGGTGTCGAAGAGGTAGGGAGTGAGAGCCTCGGATGCGATATTGCACTTGGCCATGAGCACGCCCTTGCCGAGGTTGATTTCGTCGACACGCTGTACTTCGCCTTCGGTTGTCACCCAAGCGACACGCTCGATGACGTTGCCGTTGGCGTCGGTTCTGAGGTTGCCGAGGCTGAACACATAGTAGATGTTGCCCTTGAGAGCGACGCGGTCGACGACGGCGCTCAGGAGGTTGCCCTGAAGCTCCATCGGGAGTGTCAGCTCTTCCTCGCCGTTGAGGACGTTCACGAAGTGGAAGACGTAGCTGCCGTTGAAAGGCTGGGGGAAGAGAACCTGGGGAGCCTCGCCGGCGATGTCCGACAATACTACGAAGCCGGTAGCGCCTTCGAAGATTGTAGCGGTGCGGTTGCCTTCGCTGTCATAGATATAGTACGACGACACGAGGTTGTCCATGTCGCCTGCCACCATGTCCTCGACAGCCACGATGAATGTGGGCTTGCCGTCGATAAACTTCACGTCGTCCTTGTAGCACAGCGCGCCGATCGAGTAGAACTTGCCGAGCAGATTTTTGTCGGGAGCCTCGAGAGGGATTTTGGTTGTGCTGAGAGTCTGTGTGGCCGAAGCTGTTGCCGAGGCCATAGTCTTCACTTCGATGACAAGGTTGTTGTCGGGTGTCACGCCTGCGCTTTCGCCGAAGCCGGAGGGGTCCACATAGTATGATTTTTCATACTGGTTGTAGATTATGGCGGGCTTGCCGTCGGGTGTGGATGTGAGCATGAAGTAGAGCGCCTGTGTGGTGTCGCCGGGGAAGCAGACGAGAGGCATCTCGTGAGTCTCGACAAGCTGGGCACCGGGATCCCAACCGGCCTTGCGGTAGGTCTTGAGGATGAGCTTGTGATCAGCGAGATACTCCAGACGCTGGTCTTCGGTATAATCGTTGATGTCGGGAGTGAATTCCTCGATGAATGTGATGAGGAACTGCTCGTCGTAGGACTTTGTGGAGTAGTTCTTCGAGTCCACTACATAGCCGGGGAGCTGCTGTATGGCCAGGTCATTGCCGTCGTCATCTTTCTGACCGCCGATAGAGTAGATTTTCGAGTAGTAGTTGTTGGTGTACTGTGTGGTGTTTGCAGCAAAGCTGACGATGATTTCGTATTTGTCGTCGGCGTTGAAGAACTTTTGGGTCACAGTCATGTCGGGCATAACCTGACGCATGCGGATTTCGCCTTCGTTGAGTGTTATGACGTCCTTAATCGAGCCTACTTCCTCGAAGAGGCTGTTGTAGACAGTGATTTTGAAGCCGGTGATGTACTTGTCGGTTGCGACACCGCCGGGGAGTACTTCCTCCTTATAAGAGAACTCGGTGCAGGCCGACCAGATGCTGCCGTCGGGACCTTCGAGGAACTTATAGTTGTCAGTAGCAGGCAGTGTTGTGGCCTGGGGTGCTTTCATGCGACCCTGGGTCTCGGCATAACCGAAGGGGAGCTTCGACTGGTCGACCCGGTGCATGAACCGCATCGGTTCATTGGACTGTTCGCTACGTCCGGCGGCGAAAGCCTCCGGAGCCAGACTCAGCAACGCTGCCGCTACGGGGAGCGCCGCAATCCGGAAGAGTTGTTTTTTCATTTGTTTAAATAAAGAAATGTATATTGATGATCAGTTTGTTACTCTGTCGTTTTGTAAAGCAAGGAAGAAGTTTTCAGGTAATTGTCCGGCAAATATACGTTTTTTTTCTATCTCGCAACCATACTTTATTAACTTTTAACCATTTGTGCCCTTCGCTCCGAACAAGCTGCCGCACCGGGTGTTTTATCTATGAACGCTACTCTGCAAACAACTTAGACAAAGATACAGTTATGAAAAACATCGGTATATTCTACGGATCGACAACAGGTACGACGGCCGACATAGCCCGCCGCATAGCACAGCTGCTCGGCGTGCCCGACGCCGACGTCCACGACGTGGCGGACACGGCTCCCGACCGCCTCGGCGACTACAGCACGCTGATACTGGGGTCTTCGACATGGGGCAACGGCGACCTGCAGGACGACTGGTACGACTTCATCGACGGCGCCGGAGCGCTCGACCTGAGCGACAGGCAGACAGCTCTCTTCGGCTGCGGCGACGAGACCATGTCGGACACTTTCTGCAACGCCGTCGGCAAGCTATACGAAGGCCTGCGCAAGACCGGCACTAAGTTTATCGGCGAGTTCCCTGCCGAGGGATACTCCTTCAACGCATCGCTTGCGGCCGACGGCAAGCTTATGCGCGGACTCGTCCTGGATGAAGTCAACCACCCCGAGCTGACCGACCGTCGGCTGAGGCAATGGACTGATATTCTTAAAAACTCTTAAAAGCACAAGGGGGCGGCGCCAAAAGACGCCGCTCTCTCTGCAATTTTCGTAAATTTGCCGGATAATTTATACAGATGATATCCCGACAAATAGACGAAAACGCAATAAGAAAGGCAAAAGAGCTCATCGAGCGAGCCGAAAGGATAGTCGCCATCTGCCACACAGGCCCCGACGGCGACGCCATAGGCTCGTGCCTTGCGGCGACACACGTGTTCAGCGCCATAGGCAAGGACATTCGCACGGTCATCCCCGACCCGCTCCTGTCGAATCTCCGCTGCCTGCCGGGCGCCAAAGAGATAGTCGACGCCTCCAGGTACCCCGACTTCGCGGCCAAGCTCCTCGACGAAGCCGACCTCATCCTGTGCCTTGACTTCAACGAGCCGGGGCGCACAGGCCGCCTCGAGAAGAACCTGCGCCAGTCAAAGGCACGGAAGATTCTGGTCGACCATCATCTCAACCCCGACATCGAGGCCGACGTGATAATCTCGCATCCCGAGATGGCCGCCACAT
>JAICZO010000160.1 GCA_029057255.1 Muribaculaceae bacterium
TTATCCTCCCGGTTCATGTCTCGCCCGTCATATCTGTTGGCGAGAATTGTGAAAACAGCCAAACCGCGGTCGGAGCGCTGCCGGTTGATATACTCAACTCCCAGTTCGGTGAGTTTCTCGCTGTCAGTGTTCTGAAAACGCTTGTATATATTGTCGAAGTTGTAGTCAGCCGAGGCCTTGCTACTGAACAGCGGCAAGAGAGTTGTTATCAATATAAAAGCGAATCGTATCATTAAGTCAGTGGAATTTACCGAAATCTAACAGTTTGCAACCACGATCGTGTGTCAATTCACGAATAAACACGTGCTGACGGTGGTGCAGCCATTGATTTTTTTCATCAGAGTACTAATTTTGAGCAAATTTAGTGAAATAATCTAATTAAACCAATTAATTCATGATGAAATTAAACCAGTTTTTTATCTATTCGGTCATTTCGTTTTCTGTAATCGGAATAGCCGGTGCAATGCCTTCTCCGGGGAGTGACGCCGCAGGCGCCCTTCTCAAGCCGGCAAAGCATGCCGCCGCGCAGGCGGGGCCGATGAAGGCCGTGTCGGCCGAAGGTTTCTTGTACGAGAACTTCGAGAGTGTCCCCGACGGAGAGATCAATCTCCCCGAGGGATGGACAGTCACTGCCACGCCGGGCTTGCCTGAGGATACATGGCATGCCGGCACGCTGGGGCGCGACGGCACACCGCTTAATGGTGTCTCGGGATTCAAGTATGCCTATATTCTCGGAAACAGAAACAGTGCCGCCGCTCATGACGCATGGATGTTCAGTCCGGGGCTGGCAATGGAGAAGGGTAAGGAGTATATGATAGAGTTCTTCGCCCTCATGCCTCCTGTGACCGGTGATGACATTCTGGAAAAGCTCGCTGTGTCTGTATGTTCCGGGCCTGACGGACAGAGCGTGGTCAAGGAACTCGAAGTGATCGAGAACGATAATGATTACTGGAGATATTACGGCTACAGCTTCACTCCCGAAGCTGATGGAACTTATTACATCGGTTTCCACAGTATCTCGCCCGCAAACAGTAACTCTACCGTAATTGACGATCTGAAAATATCGTCAGGCCCGATGCCCATGTTCAGTGGCGAAACCGAAGTCGATCTCGGCACCACCGACACACGCTCAGGCCTGTTAAAGAGCACGTACCGCATATCAAACCGAGGCATGGCACCGCTTGAAGTGTCATTGCTCTCGGCTTCGGAAGGTGTCTCTGTCGAAGGTCTCCCTCTCACTATTGCAGGTGATGATTATGAATTGGTTACCATCTCGGCAACCGCTGCCGCTGCAGGTGATTATAACGGAACCGTGACCCTTAAGACCAACGACCTTACAC
>JAICZO010000161.1 GCA_029057255.1 Muribaculaceae bacterium
TGCTGAAGGACATGACAGGGATAACGGCTGTGCGCGCTCGGCGGAACTTCAACAACAACTGGTCGAGTTTCAAGAAGAGTCGCCGCGAGCGACAGCTGAAGACGGAAGAGAAGTAGATACTCACGCTCGGTAAAATTTTCGTAACTTTGCAGCCAGAACCAAAACCGATAGAAATGTACAGGAATCTAATCTTATCCGCTATTGCAGCGTTTGCACTGCCTTTTTCTGTTGCCGCCGACGAAGCCCTGACGGCAGTCTTCAACTTCCACGAGAGCGAGACACTCGAGCCCTCGGTGCCTACTCCCGGACTGAAAGAGTCGGTCGACCTCGACGGCCGCAGCTTCACCTGCAACGGTGTCGAGGTAGCTTTCACCGCCTCCGAGTCGGGCAACACCCATGTGCGCCTCTACGGCTCGTACGACGCCGGCACCGACCTGCGCATCTACGACGGCGAGACCATGACCGTGCGGTCGCTCGACCCCTCGCGTGCACTGTCCGACATCGTCTTCACAGTATCGTTCAGCGGCGGAAACGCCGACGCCGACTTCACACCCTCGGTAGGGGAGTATGTGTGGGTCGACAACACATGGCTTGCGCCCGAGGACGAGCCCGTGACCGAAGTCGAGCTTATGTCCAACCTCCAGAGCCGACTCTACACCATGACCGTGACTCTCGCCGAAGCCGGCCAGACGTCGGTGGTCAACGTAGCGGCCGACAACGAAGCCGAAGTATACTACACCCTCGGCGGCGTGGCTCTCGGCAGCCGTCCCTCCGAGCCGGGCATCTACCTTGTGCGTCGCGGCGGCAAGGTGTCGAAGGTCTTCGTGCGCTGACACTGCTTTCTTAACGACAAAAGCAACCGCGGCCTGCCCGAACATTACGGCGGCCGCGGTTGTTGTACTCTCAAAAAGATGCGCTACCGGCATCACAAGCACTCTGCGAGTCATCAATCGAGTGATCAGGCCGGTCGGCATGAAGCGACCGGACCGGAAAGAGGCCGACGGATATTCCCGCCGGCCTCCTTTTTCGGGTCGTAAATAATTCTTATCAGGGCAATACTTCCTTGAGCCACGCCGCTACAGTCTTGCTGTCGGGGTTGACATGGTCGATCAGACCGTCAGCGCCGACGAGGATGACGCGTCCTCCGGCGTTGGGGCATCCGTTGAGTGTCCATATATTGTCGCGGTCGTCAATCTCGACATATGACTTCCAGGGGTAGCCGTCCTTTTCGATGGCCTTGTGCATTTCGTCGGCGCTGCCGAACTCTCGTGCCACGGCCACGTATGCCAGCCCCTTGGGTGCGTACTCGTTGTACAGCGGGATAAGAGACTTCGACGTGCGGCGGCAGGGGCTGCACCACGACGCCCACAGGTCGATGATGGCGGGGCGGCCTTTAATCAGGCTCTGCACCTCGGTGGTCGTGCCGTCGGCGTCGCGCAGCGGGAAGTTGATGTAAGGCATATCTGGCTTAATCCTGTTTCCGGCGAAAGTGTTGACGATACGGGTGTAGAGCGGATGCGACGCGAAGTCGCCGTACCTCTCCTTGAAGATGCGCTCGGTGTCGGCGGCATCGCGGACACCGCCCGGGCGCGACGATACGTATGCCGTCAGTAGTATCTCCGACAGTCCGAAGACCGACGGTGTCTCGGCGATGAATGCCCTGCGCACCGAGTCCTCCTCGACATAGATGCGGCGCATCTCCTCGTTGAGGCTGATTGCCGCCTCCGAGTCTATTTTCCATTCGAGACTGTCGAGGATGTGCCTGTAGACGGCACTGATTGAATCGCGGGCGGCGTTGTCGGCTGCTGCCTTCATCGCGAAGTAGAACGGTCTGACTTCCGGGAGGAATGCCTCTCCGCTCTCCTCGAGGCGTTTCTTCTCGGTCTCGATTGCTTTCTTCCGCTCGCCGAAGAGCTTGTCGGACAAAGTCTTGAACCTCAGCTTCTCGGCTTCGACGGAACCGTCGGAGACAACCCTGTTGCTGTCGGACAGCTCCTCGCTGTAGTAGTAGCCGCGCACGGTGCCGTCCTCGACGAAGAAGCGTTTGTTGGTCCATGCGCCGACGTCCAGTTCGTCGTCGAATATTATCTCGTAGGGGCCGGGCTGAGCCGCGGTGATGTCAAAGCTGAACTTGCCGTCGGTCACCGGTACCGACATTATGCAGTCGTAGCGCGGGTCGGTCAGCATCTCGTAGACCTGCGCCTTTTTGGTCATGGGACGCCCTTCAATCACACCCTCGAAGTGGCAGTGAATCGAGTCGGCGGCTGCGGCGGCCGTGAGGGAGGGCAGTGCCAGCACGATGGCGGCAAATAAGGTAGTTTTCATAGCATTGCAGATTAGATTCTTAAAGATTGGTTTTTATATTTATACGCCCGACAGAGGGTGCCGGGCGTATATATGTGTGTGGTATGTCTGTCGGGCTGAAGTATTATTCGAGAGTACCTGCCTGAGCCTTTTCAATCATGTCCTTGTTGGCCGAGATGTAGATTTCTACGCGGCGGTTCTTTGCGCGGCCTTCGGGAGTGTCGTTAGTGGCGACATAGTCAGCCATAGGCACGCCCTGAGCCGAGAGGCGTGTTGCGGCTACGCCCTGGTTGGCGAGATAGCTGAGCACAGCCTCGGCGCGCTGGCCTGAGAGTTTCTCGTTGACAGCAAAGCTGCCGGTGTTGTCGGTGAAGCCGTAGATCTGCACGTTGGTGTCGGGGTTGTCGCGGAGCGACTGTGCGAAACGGCTGAGGTCAGTCTTGGCCTGGTTGTTGAGGGTATATTTGCCGGTGGGGAAGAGGATGCCGCCCTCGAAAGTCACCTTGATGGCCTGGAGACCGTTCTGGTCGGTGGTCTTCTCGATCTGAGCCTGCTGAGCGAGCTGCTCCTCGAGCTGCTTCTGCTGCTTGTCCATCTTCTTGCCGATGAGAGCGCCCACGCCTGCGCCTACAGCAGCGCCTACGCCTGAGCCGATAGCGGCACCTTTGCCGCCGCCGATGAGAGCGCCTACGCCAGCGCCGACAGCAGCACCGCCGCCACCGCCGATAAGAGCACCCTTACCTGTATTTGTGAAAGAAGAACAGCCAGTCTCGGCAACAAGCACGCCCGCGCACAGCAGGGCGACGCCTAATGTCTTGAAAAGTTTCATTGTTTTTTTATGTGTTATGTTATTGAATGATAGGACGGTGGAATGTGCGTTTTGTTAGAAATGACGTGCAAAAGTACAATAAAGTTTGGAGCGAGCCAAAGAAATTAACTAATTTTGTGAAACAATCAGAAACTGAATATACCATGCGACACAAGACTACCTCCCGCAATATGTTAGGGGGCACATTATTAGGACATCTGGCGGCGATACTCGCTGTCGCCATGTGGGGATACTCGTTTGTTTCTTCCAAGGTGTTGCTTGAAAACGGCCTCGGACCTGTGCAGATATACGTATGCCGTTTTGTGCTTGCCTATATCCTCGTGGTGGCCATCAGTCACCGCCGCCTGTGGGCGTCGACATGGCGCGAGGAGGGTATGTTCTGCCTCTGCGGCCTGTGCGCCGGCTCGGTCTACTTCATCGCCGAGAACATCGCCCTCGAGTATACTCTCACGACCAACGTGTCGCTGCTGACATCCATGTCGCCGCTGGTGACAGCGATGCTCGTCGGCCTCGTCTACAAAACCGAGAAGCTCGGCATAGGCACGTGGATAGGCTCGGCGGTGGCCATCGTCGGCGTGGCGTGCGTCGTCTTCAACAGCAGCGCCTCGGTCGAAGTGCGTCCTCTGGGCGACTTCCTGTCGCTGGCGGCTGCCTTCAGCTGGGCCGTCTACTCACTCATTCTCCGACGTCTCAACGCTAACTATGACGTGTGGTTCATATCCCGCAAGACATTCTTCTACGGCGTGCTCACGGCGATACCGTTCCTGTTCTTCGAGCGCGACACTGCCGACCCCCTCGAGCTGATGAACAGCCCCGAAGTATACGGCAACCTCCTCTTCCTCAGTGTCGGCGCCTCGACCATCGCATACGTGCTGTGGGCGCAGACGGTCAAGAACGTGGGCGCCCTCAAGGCCAACAACTATATGTACCTCCAGCCAATCGTCACACTTGTGGTGTCGGCGCTCGTCCTCGGCGAGAGTGTGACCCTTGTCGGATATATCGGCATAGCGCTGATACTCCTCGGTCTGTGGGTCGGCGACAATATCAACGAGTTCATCCGCCGCAAGGCTTGATGCCGACGGGGCTGTACAACCATAAAACAGATACCGAATTATGTCTCTTCCCGAAGATCCGTTCATGCTCCTCAGCGTGATTAACACCCGACTGCGCGACGACTTCCCGACGCTCGAAGAGCTGTGCGCGTCGCTCGACATCGACAAGGACGCACTGCTCAGAAAACTCGCCGACCCCGGGTTTGAATACAAGCATCAGATCAAC
>JAICZO010000162.1 GCA_029057255.1 Muribaculaceae bacterium
ATACGCGGTAGAATTTGTCTAATATTTTCTTCTGGTCGTCGCGGCGGATGACTTTGCCGTTGGCGCTGATTGTTATCTCGAGTCTCTCGCCGGGCAGGTCGCGCGAGCTGACGGCGAGGTGGAGGGGCCGCTCTTCGGAGCGGTACTTGACGGCGTTGTCGAGCAGGTTGAAGATGACGTTGGTGAAGTGCATCTCGTCGACGGTGACGATGGCGTCCATGGCGTCGAGGTTGGCATCGATAGAGCCGCCGTACTTCTCGACCTTGAGCTTGAAGGTGTTGACGATGTTGAATATCGAGGCGTTGGCGTCGATTTCGTCAAGCTTGAGCGTCGCTTTCTGACGGTCGAACATCGACATCTGCAGCACCTTCTCGACCTGGAAGCGGAGGCGCTTGGTCTCGTCGGTGATGACGGTCGATATCTGCTGCAGCATGGCGGGCGACTTGCGCACGCTCTGGTCGTTGAGCATCTGTGCCGCCAGCGATATTGAGGAGATGGGGGTCTTGAACTCGTGGGTCATGTTGTTGATAAAGTCGTTTTTCATCTCGGTGAGCTTCTTCTGACGGAATGCCACGATGATGGTGTAGACGAATATTATCAGCAGTATGAGGGTGAAGGCGAACGCGGGCACCATGAACGATATCGACGAGAAGATGTAGTCGCTCTTGGTCGGGAAGTAGACCTTGAGGTAGTTGCGGGTGCCGGCGACGTCGTTGGGGAAGAGCGTCTGGATGAACATGTTGTCGCGGTCGGCTGCCGTGGCGCGGTAGTCGGGCGACTTGTAGAGTATGGTGCCGGCGTAGTTGGCGACGGCGAACTCGAATGGCACCTTCAGCCCGAGTGTGTCCAGCTCCTGACGCAGGTATGTGCGCACGCGGCTCGAGTCGGCCCGCTCGGTGATGGGGCGGTCCGACGCCTTCGACATGATGTTGAGAATGACGTCGTCGAGCACACCTTTCTGATACAGGTAGCGGTCGCGGTAGGCGTCCTGCACGGTGCGGTAGTGCGCGCTCAGCCCCGAGGGCTGCCCCTGGAGCTTGCTCATGGCGTTGAGGTCGCCTTTGATGGTGAGGTCGGCCTCGAGACCTGTCGAGGTCTTGAACGAGTATTTGATGCCGCCGAGCCTCTGTGCCTTGTCGCCCATGTACTGGCCTATCAGGGCCGAGGTCTCGACCTGGCTGACGTCATCCTCGAGGAAGTGGCGTGTCTCGTCCTGCTCAAGGTGCATGGCCACAGCCACGAGGCTCTGCCTTACGCCCTGCGCGAACTGCTCGTAGCGTATCTGCACGATATTCTTCATGTAGAATATCTGTATGCAGAGCAGTCCGACGAATGTCACTGCCATAAGTATGGTGAGTATCCAGATTGTCTGTTTCTTCATTTCGGGTTGTGCCTGAGAGGCCGTAGGCCTGCTCCGGAGGGGCTTGTTAAGAGTTTAACGTATATTTTGTTAACAATTAAAAGTGTTTAATGTTCGACAAAACGGCCCGTGCCGGGCGAAATGTATCATCTCCGGACGGGCCGCTTATTTAACACTTCGCGTCAAAATTAACAAATAAATGTGAAACCGCGAAGTCTTCAGTCGTTAAATATTTATAATTCAGGATTTAGAGCCTCTGCAGGCTGTCCGAGGGGCATCAGTCGTCGACTGCGTCGGGCGCCACACCCTTGGGCAGGGTTAGATGCAGCCATATGAAGGCTATTATGCCTGAGAGGAGCGAGCCGACGACGATGCCGAGCTTGGCGTGGCTCAGCAGTGCGAGCTGCTCGGGGATGGCCGCGTTGAACGACAGCGTGGCGATGAATATCGACACCGTGAAGCCGATACCGCCGAGCATGGCTATCGACGACATCATATGCCAGTTGGCATGTGCCGGCATGGGTGCCCAGTGCATTTTGACGGCAATCCACGAGAAGAGGAGGATGCCGAGGAACTTGCCTGCGACAAGGCCGAGGATAATCGACAGCGAGATGCCCTCGAAGATGTCGACGGGCGACATGTCGAGCAGGAAGATGCCGGCGTTGGCGAAGGCGAAGAGCGGCAGGATGAAGTAGTTCACGGAGGGGTGGAGCGAGTCCTCGAGGTCCTGCAGAGGCGAGATGACCTTGTCGGAAGCGCTCTCGCCCTGCTTGAGCCAGTTCATCTGCTCTTTGCCGAGGATTGTCCGCTTCTCGAGGTCTTCGGGTTCTTCGTCGCCCTTGAAGTTGGATATCGACGAGCGTATGATCTTGATGTACTTCTTGGGGGCGAACACCGGTGTGGCCGGCACGCAGAAGGCCACAAGCTCGCCTGCGATGGTGGGGTGTATGCCCGAGTTGAGGAAGAGGAACCATATGATGCCGCCTATGCCGAGATAGAAAATCTTGCTCTTGATGCGGAGCACGGAGCCGAGCATCAGCACGCCGAAGAGCAGCGCGGCATAGCCCAGCAGCATAAGCTCGATATGGGAGGAGTAGAAGACGGCGATGACGATGATGCCGCCGATGTCGTCGACGACGGCGAGTGTCGTCAGGAATATCTTGAGGGATACGGGCACGCGCTTGCCGAGCATGGCAAGGACTCCGAGCGAGAACGCGATGTCGGTAGCCATCGGGATGGCTGCGCCTCCGGCGTAGTCGGTGCCGCGGCTCATCATATAATATATGATTACGGGTACGGCCATGCCGCCGATGGCACCCACGATGGGCAGGAGTGCCTGCTTGAACGACGAGAGTTCGCCCACGAGTACTTCTCGTTTTATTTCAAGGCCTATCGAAAAGAAGAATATGGCCATCAGGGCGTCGTTGATGAATGCGAGGAGCGACATCGGTTGGCCCGAGTGGCTGAAGACGTTGAAGTCGCCCAGCTGCAGGCGCACTTCCTGCTCCCAGAATTCGAAGTAGTAGGAGTTGAGAGCCGGAATGTTGGCAATGATGAGAGCCAGCGCAGTGGCGGCAATGAGGACGTTACCGCCCGAAGCGTGGCGCTGGATAGCCTGTCGCGCAGAGAAAAAGATGCCACGGTCGAAGACTGACTTCTCGTCGGCATTCCATATTCTGCTGAGCTTTTGTCTGGTGTTTTGAGTCATAAAAGTCGGAACGTGCTTGTCTGTAATTTTAAAAACAATCCGTTGAGTCGTAGTGTTCTGCGCAAAGAATACCGCCGACAGGCGATTTCTCCTTCGGAGGGGAAGTTGCCGGCCGGCGGTATTAGATTTTATGCTGCCATACGCAGCCGGATTATCAGATCCAGCGTGAGTATGCGAAGTCCTGACGGTGGGGCAGCTCGGCGTTCTTGGGGTAGAGACGGAAGCCGAAGCGGAAGACGCCTGCGTCCTTGACCTTGGTCGAGAGCTCGTAGGTGACGTTGTTGCCGTCCTGCTTCACGACTTTGAACTGCTCGGTGCGCGAGAATGTTTCATGGCCGTACTGCTGGCGGTAGATTACCATTTCGAGGCCGAGGTCGCGACCGATACCGTTGGTGTCGATTGTCACTTCCACGCGGAAGGGCTCGCCTGTGAGCGACGAAGACATCTCACCGCTGTGACGGATGTCGAGCACCTTGATGCCGTCCCATTCCGAAGCGACTTTTTCCTTCCATGCCACGATGCTCTTTGCGAGGGCGCAGTCGTGAGCGGCGAGGCGCTTGCTGCGCTCTGCTTCCTTGTTGTAGAAG
>JAICZO010000163.1 GCA_029057255.1 Muribaculaceae bacterium
GTCGGTACACGACCGCCTCATGCAGCTCGGCGCGCAGCTGACCGTCGACACCGTGGCACGCATCGTGCGCGGCGACCTCAGCGCCACCCCGCAGGCCGACTTCGGCAGCGGCGAGGCTCCAACCCCCGCGCCCAAGATATTCAAGGAAGACTGCCGCATCGACTGGAGCCGCGACGCCGCCTCGGTCCACAACCATGTCAGAGGACTCGCACCCTACCCTGCGGCATGGAGCGCCCTGTCGCTCGCAGGCGCCGGAGGAGAGGCCGACACCACCGTCAAAGTACTGCGCACGGCACGCATCGACAATCCCACAGTATCTCCCGCCCCCGGAGAACTCTTATTATCAGGCAAAAAAGCCCTTGTGGGTTGTGGCGACGGCACTGTGCTGATACTCGAAAGCGTTCAGCCCGCCGGCAAAAAACCGATGCCCGGCGCCGACTTCCTGCGAGGACTCCGACCCGGCGAAAACGGCCGCAAGCCTTTTCTCGTATAGATTATTAACATACTTTTGTAAATATTTCACATTTCAGAATCGGGCTATACGTGCAAAAGTTTGTAACTTTACGGCTAAATAAGGCGTGGACATAAGCCTCATCGCCCCAGACTGAACTTTAACCGTCTTAAAGTGTTAAATTTCTATAGACATCACAAAGAAGCCTATAGTACTACGTTTAACTAAGAAAGACTGAATTATGAGCGACTACAACATCCCCACACCTGAAGAGCGTCGTCAGCAGCGCCTCGAGCAGAACGACCCCGCAGGTAAATCAAATAGGATCATGCGTGCCATCTTCGGCATTATTATGATCATAATTTATGTAGGCATGGGTGTGCTCCTGCTTATAAACTTCTTCAACTGGGGAGGCGATTGGGCATGGACACGATATGTAGTGGGCGTCGTCCTTATCATATACGGTTTATGGCGTGCCTACAGACAGGTTAAAGGCATTGACTAATACTCTGTAACTATATGACTAAATACAATAACTGCATAGCCGTCGCCGCCCTGACCCTCTCGCTGGGTCTGGGCGCGACTTCGTGCATGAAATACGAGAAGGACCCGAACTCGTCGACATCAGGCACGACGACGATGGTGTGCGACAACACGTTCGAGAACATTCTCAAGCAGGAAGTCGATGTCTTCGAGTACCAGTATCCCGACGCCCACATCCTCGTCAGATACGGCACACAGGCTGAGGCTTTCGACTCTCTCTTCAGCCTCAACACACGCAGCGTCGTCGTCAGCCGCGACCTCACCCCCGAGGAGAAACGCGGACTCAAGGCCAAGTACAAGCGCGAGCGCAACGCCAACATCAACGTGCGCTCGGCAAAGATTGCCGTCGATGCCGTCGCTTTCATCGTCAACCCCCGGAACACTTGCGAGAAGCTCACCGTCAGCGAGCTTGCCGATATCATGTCGGGCGAGTCGCCGCAGTGGAACGACCTCGAG
>JAICZO010000164.1 GCA_029057255.1 Muribaculaceae bacterium
GCGAAAAACGGGACTCGAACCCGCGACCCCGACCTTGGCAAGGTCGTGCTCTACCAACTGAGCTATTTTCGCATAGTGGGTGTAACTCTCAATTGCGATGCAAAGTTAGTCACTTTCTGCGAACCCACCAAATTTTTTTGCCACTTTTTTCACGGCACGCTGAACACTCTGCCTCACTACACTGATGCTCAACGCATTACTGCGTCACATTTTTGCAGCATTGCGCTCGAGTATTGCCGAGGCTATAGTGTCGGCCGAGTGAATAAGTGCCTGCAGGGGGCTTTGACGGCCTGCCTGACGGTAGAATTTCTCATCGTCGCGCGAGAGGTTCCACGGGCCCATATGCCAGCGGATGGCGCATATCTCCTCGTCGCTGAGGTCGAGACCCGACTGCAGCAGCAGAATCACTGATTTCTCGCCGTGTCCCACGGGGAAGTTCTCGTCGTGTATCTCATACATCTCGACTTCTTCGTACGTTCCTATCTCGTTGCGTTTTTTACGGCGGACAAGGCGGTAGAAATCGGACTTGCATACGTCATGCAGCAGCGCTGCCACGGCAATAGAATCGGGCGACAGCTGCGGTTCAAGGTCGGGGCGCAGCTCTATGACTGAGCGGCGTGTGGCCATCGCGGCGTCGTAGACGTTGAGGGAGTGCTCAAGGAGACCGCCTTTGTAAGCGCCGTGTCCCTGTGCGGAGGCGGGAGCTTCGAAGAAGCCCCAGGACTCGAGGTCCTCGATGACATAGTCGATGTTTTCGCGGCCTGTGGCGCGCAGAATGTCGCAGAAACGTCCGCGGGCGTCTGATGAAGAGTTATCTTTTGTTGCCATTTTGATTTACGGTTGTTTGTTCAGAGTACGGGGCTGAGCAGTCGCAGAGCCGACTCCATTATCTTGATATGTCGTGGCCGCCGCCTCCATACGGCAGGCTGTACACGCTCGCTCAGTGCCTGGTCGGCACGGAAGACTTCGAGCATGTCGGCGGCGAGTTCTTTGCTGTAGAAAAAGAGGTTTGACTCGAAGTTGCACTCGAAACTGCGGAAGTCGAAGTTTGTCGATCCTATCGACACTATCTCGTCGTCGACAATCAGCATCTTTGCATGCAGCATGCCGGCATCGTAGAAGTATATCTTTATACCGGCGCGGAGGCACTCGGAGATATACGATGCCGAGGCATGGCTCAGCATGGCCGAGTCGCTGCGGCGCGGTATCATGATGCGTACGTCGACATGTGCCAGTGCTGCCGACTGCAGAGCCTTGAGCAGCGCTTCGGTCGGCAGGAAGTAGGGTGTCTGTATGTATACGCGGCGGCTTGCGTTGGCTATTGCTTTCTGGTATGCGAAGGCGATGTTTGCCCACTGCGATGTCGGGCCTGATGTGAGCAGCTGTGCTCCTACACCGGCCACACTGCCCTGCCTGCCCTTGGTGTGCGAGGCGTCGGGGCATGCCACTTCGATGAGACTGCCACCCATGAAGTTCCAGTCGACGGCAAAGGAGTACTGGAGCGCCTCGACTATCGGTCCTGTGACACGGACGTGGGTGTCGCGCCATGTGTCGAACTTCTTGCCGCCGTCGATATATCGGTCGGCCACATTCATGCCTCCGAGCCAGCCTATGCGGCTGTCGATGACCGAGAGCTTGCGGTGGTTGCGCCAGTTGATGCGTGTCGCCAGCTGCGGGAAGGTTACTCTGAAGAAGGGGTAGGCCTTTACGCCTGCTTTCTGCATCTTGCGGAAGAAGCCCGAGCCGACGCTGAACGAGCCTACATGGTCATAGATAAGCCTGACGTCGACTCCCTCGGCGGCTTTACGCTCGAGGATGGACGCTATCCGGCGACCTGTGCTGTCGTCCTCGAAGATATAGTACTGGATGTTGATTGACTCACGGGCTGCGAGGAGGTCGGCCTCGAAGGCCTCGAACTTGCTGTGTCCGTCGGTGAATACTTCGACAGTGTTGTCGGGGTAATACTGTGCGTCCTGGAGCGAGCGGCCGAGATTGATCTGCTGGACGGCGCGCTCCGAGAGTCCGCACTTGCGCAGGTCGACGTGTATGCGTCGCTCGCGTCTCTTGAGCCGGCGCCTGTTGCGGCGCGATATCATGCGGGTGTTCTTGATATTCCGCCCGAAGAACAGGTACAGAATCTGCCCCACAACGGGGAGCAGCAGCAGGACCGTCACCCATGCAAGCGATTTGACGGGGTTGCGGTTCTCCGACAGTATGACGAGTATTATCAGTATTGTACACGCCACCGCAATAAAAGCCAGGACTGAGTATACCCAGTCCTGCGCGAATATAGCGGAGAGTGTTTCGAGCATCTTCTGTTTTTTTTATTTAAGAGGCGGTGTGCCGGAAAAACGGGGCTGAAAAACGGCTTGCGGCTGTCAGTCGTCGAAAGTCATCTCATCGAAGCCCTGAGCATCGAACTCGTCGTCGTTGTACGAGTCGGCACCGTAGAAGTCCTCGTCGAGGTCGGCCACGGCCGCTGCGGCGGCGTGCTTGGCGTCGATTTTGGCATCGAACTCCTCGAGGTCGACGCTTTCGGGGGGAGGTGTGCCGAGGGCAAGAGTGCACAGGGGGTCCTTG
>JAICZO010000165.1 GCA_029057255.1 Muribaculaceae bacterium
GTCCTTCTCGAAGTGTATGCCGAATAGGATGCGGTCGGTGATGGCAATGTTGCCGGCAAGGCACCACAGCATGTTCGACGAATTCAGCTCCGTGGCGATGTCGCCGTTGTCAAGGACGAAGTTCTCCTTGTTGGTGGCGAAAAGCGCGGCAGGGCGGAACACCGACCCTATGGCCTCCATTGTGCCCTGTTCGTTCTTCGCTTTGGCGTTGGCCAAAGCCCAGTATGCCGCCACCCACGGCCACAGCGCGTTGTTGTGGTAGGGAGGCATGTCGGCTATCTGCGGGAAGAAGATGCCCACGCCGAAGGGCGTCGTGGGGTTGCTCTCGGTTATTGTTGCGGCACGTTCGGGCGAGGCTATGTCGTAGATGATTGCCAGAGCCTCGCCAAGGGTCTCGGCCCTGGGGTTGACGACGGGGAAGTTGCGGCCGTAGTTGTACATGGCGTAGTATCCTTTGTCGTCGAGCCACAGCAGTCGGTTTACGGCCTCTGCCATGCGGTCGGCTTCGGCGCGGTATCCTGCGGCCTCTTTCTTGTGGCCGAGCTCCTCGGCGATATCGGCGAGAGTGCGGATGGCCTGTATGTGCACAATGGTGGTGCCGAGGGCCTCCGAGTTGTATATGTCGGCGCTCTGCATCCAGCGCGGATAGCTCTGCTCGCGCCAGTCGATAAACGAGGTCTCGCCCTTGACGAGACCACCTTCGGTGCTGACAGTGAGAGCGTCGTCGGCCAGTGATTTCTTTATGACGGGATAGATGTACCGGAGCCACGAGCGGTCGCCGGTCACCTTATAGACCTCGTAGGCGGCCAGAGTCCATATCTCGCGGTCGGAGCTTACGGGCCATGCGCCGCCGCTGCCGGTGTCCTGAATGATGACGCCGTCGGGTCGAACTTTCTTCATCAGCGAGATTCTCGATGCCTCGGGCTGCAGATATGCCATCGACAGGAGGATAGAGTAGGAGACGTCGCGGGTCCACACACCGGCCCACTCCTTGCCTGTGCGCAGGGTGGTGTCGGGTTCGACGGCGTTGACCATCTCGTCGAGGCCCATGTTGTAGATGGCGGTGTGGAGGCGGTTGGGTGTTGTGAGGCGGGGATAGGCGCTGAGGTCGTTCTTGCGAGTCCACTGCTTCGAGATGGGGAAGCCGTAGCCCGGCCGGGCAGAGTATGTCGACACGATTTCGTACTCCGAGGGAGCCGTGGCCATGTACTCCGCCTGTGTTATGGTGTCGCCGTGCCAGCGGTAGCTGTCGGTGGCGATAAACTCCTGCGCGCCTGCCGGCAAAGCGGCTGCGATAACGATAGGTAGTGCAAGTAAGTCTTTCATGTGTAATCTCTGTTTATTCTATAAGTAAGTAATCTCTTGAATCATCCGGGCATGTATAGCCTGACAAACTCTCTCGTGTCGGGCCCGACGGCGAAGAGAGCCGAGTTCCGCAGGCCGGGCAGCCATACAATCTCGCCGTCGCGGGTCAGTATCCATGCCCGTCGTTTCTGCGATGCGGAGTAGTGGGCCGAGGCGAAGATGTCGCTCACGAGCTTGGACTTCGTGGCGCCGAAAGGCACGATGCGGTCGCCGCGGCGCCAGTGACGCAGTTCCCACACCGGGTCGCCGTCGAGGGCGGAGGCGTCGAGATATGCCACCGACGGGCCGAGGCGCTCGGGGCTGAAGGCCGCGACAGGGCGGCGGCTGACGGATATGGCGACAGGCTCGACGATGTCATGGCGGAGGCTGACGGTGAAGCTCTCTCCGGCATCGCGGAGCAGACGTCCGGCATCGCTGATTTCCATGACGCCGTGGCTGACTTCGGCAACGACGGCTCCGTCGGCCGACACAAAGCGTGCGCCGGACGATGATGCCGAGCCGAGCATGTCGAGCACCTGTGTGTATGAGAATTTGAGGGGTCGCAGGAACTCGTACAGCACTGTCGGGGCCTCGCTCTCGTGTGCCGCAAGCTCGGCCAGGGCTATGGCGTTGCCGCTGAAATAGCGTCGGCGGCGGTCTTCGATGGCTTCGTTGAAGATACCGCGGGCGCTCTCGAGATGCGATACGCTGCGCAGAAGCGACGTCGTGGCGCCGGGGAAAAGTTCCTCGAGCAGCGGGAAGAGGCGGTTGCGCAGCCGGTTGCGGCGATGGGCGTCGGAGGCATTGCTGCTGTCGGTGATGTATTCCAGCCCTAAGGCGGCGAGATAGGCTTCGATATCGGTGCGGGATACAGGCAGCATAGGGCGCACGACGCTGCCGCTGCGGGCATTCATGCTTGTCAGCCCTGCTATGCCGGCCCCGCGCATCAGGTTGAGCATGAAGGTCTCGGCGCGGTCCTCGCGGTGATGGCCTACGGCAACGGCCTGCGCGCCTTCGCGGTCGAGCAGGTCGGCAAACCATGCGTAGCGGAGCTCGCGGCATGCCATCTCGACCGATTCTCCGGGGTTATCAGCGCGGCGGCGGTCGACGTCGAAGTCACGCACATACAGGTCAGTGTCGAGGCGGCGGCACAGCTCCTGGCAGTGTCGCATGTCGCGCATCGACTCCTCGCCGCGGAGATGGAAGTTGCAGTGCGCCGCGCGGCAGTCATAGCCCAGCCGCGACAGCACGGCGAGCAGCGCCACCGAGTCGGCGCCGCCGCTGAGGGCCACGACGACCGGGGCGCCCGTATGCAGAAGGCGCCTGCTGCCGATGAAGGCCTCGACCGTACGCTCGAAGGCGGATATGGTGTCGGCCGACATCAGAGCTCTTCCGTTTCTTTAAGCCACAGCGCTGCCGAGGCGTCGGAGGGCATGCGCCAGTCGCCGCGGGGCGACAGACACACCGAGCCGACCTTGGGGCCGTCGGGCAGGCATGAGCGTTTGAACTGCTGGTTGAAGAAGCGGCGGCAGAACGTGCGCAGCCACTTCACTATGGTCTCGCGGTCGTAGCTGTCGCCGAATGCTTTGCTGGCGAGCATGAAGATGCGGCGCGGCGAGAAACCGTAGCGCAGTATGTAGTAGAGGAAGAAATCGTGCAGCTCGTAGGGGCCGACGAGATCTTCGGTCTTCTGCTTTATGGTGCCGTCGCTCTCGGCCGGAATAAGCTCGGGGCTTATGGGGGTGTCTACGATGTCGAGCAGGGCGGTGCGCTCGGCATCGTTGTCAGTGATAGAGG
>JAICZO010000166.1 GCA_029057255.1 Muribaculaceae bacterium
GTACGGCTATCTCTATACATATATGAAGAGCAACAAGGAGATTACAAACTACGCCCTCGGTACCCGCGCCGACGGCGGCCGCACCTTCAACGAGCTCCTCGGCGGCGCGGAAATCTTCGACACCGAGGCCATAGCAGCCATCGAGGGCGGCACACGTGACGCCTATCTCGGCCGCGGCGAGGATGCCGACAGCTACTTCATAACCGTCACCGACATGTGCAACGCCAAGTCGGGCAAGTGGAACAACTACGGCATCGACCTGGTGCGCTCGACCGACCTCGTGCACTGGGAAGGCTCGGCATTCGACTTCCGCAAGGGCAAGAGCATCTTCTCCGACGCCGACGCCACAACCGACGCCTACAAGACCGACGCCGAATATGCCAACATCAACCGCGTGTGGGCTCCACAGTGGATATGGGACCCCAAAGGCGGTGCCGACGGCAAGGGCGCATACCTTGTATACTACTCGATACTCAGCTCCAACAGCGGCGACAACCACGACCGCGTGTTCTACTCCTACGCCGACAAGGACTTCAAGACCCTCACCCAGCCCCGCGTGTTCTACGACCCCGGCTACTCGGTGATTGACGCCGACATCGTCTTCAACAAGTACGACAACATGTACTACATGTGCATTAAGCACGAAGGCTCGCCCAACGAGCAGCACGGCGTCTACATCCTCCGCTCCGACAAGCTCGTCGGCGGCGAGTGGAAGCAGGTCACCCAGGTCCGTAACGAGGGCAACGCCCTTGTCGAGGGCGCGACGCTCATGCGCCGCATCGACGAGGACGCATACAACCTCTACTATATGCGCTACTCCGACGGCAGCGCTTACAAGGTGTGCAATCTCGACCACCTGTGCGGCAATGCCGGTGCGTCGTCGAATCTCGGCGGCAAGGGTAACTTCCAGCACGGCTCCGTGATACCCGTCACCGAAGACGAGTACAATGTCCTTCAGGGCTACAGCGACCTCATGCAGCTCATCGCCGACGCCAAGGCATCCGGCTCCAAGGCTTACGAGGCTGCCATCAAGGCCGCCGAAGAGGCTCTCGACAAGAACCGCACCGTGGCATCGCTCGCAGTAGAGATTCCCAAGGCCATCGAGGCGCTCAAGGCAGCCCGCGAGGACTTCGTCAAGGAGCTTATCGACGGCAAGGACAGCGCCGAGCTGACAAGCCTCCTCTCCAACCCCGCGTTCTCGACTTCGGGCGGCTGGAGCGGCACAGCCTTCACCGCCATCTCCAACGGTGTGGCCGAGCACTACAACAAGACTTTCGACACCTACCAGGTGCTCGAGTACATGCCTGCCGGCTACTACACCCTGACCTGCTCCGGCTTCTACCGCTACGGTGGCAAGGACGGCTACAACAGCCATAAGGACGGCACCGAAGTGCTCAACGCCAAGCTCTACATCAACGACGCCGAGGAGCCGTTCATGTCGCTCTTCAGCAGCGAGAAGTACACCAACTCGCCCTACACCTTCCCCGACAACATGACCCAGGCCAACAACGCTTTCAACACCGACAAGCAGTATGGCGACAATTCGGTAGTGTTCCATCTCGAGCAGACCGGCGATCTCCGCATCGGCGTGCGCAAGACAGAGCTGCGCTCCACCGACTGGACATGCTTCGACAACTTCCGCCTCTACTACAGCCGCCAGCCCTCGGGCATCGAGGCCGTGACTGCCAACGGCGACGAGCTTGTCAACGTCTACACAAGCACCGGCGTGCTCCTGCGCGCATCGGTCAGCCGTGCCGACGCCGTGCGCGGCCTTGACTCCGGCATCTACATCGTCGGCGGCAAGAAGGTATTCGTCCGCTAAGCACCCAATCCCACACATCTGATGCGGCCGGGCACACGCCCGGCCGCTTTTGGCTTTGATAAGGAATAGCATGCAAGACAGCAGCGGGGCTGCGCGGTGTTGATGACACTCTGCGCAGCCCCGCTGGCGGTTTTTTTTGTTATGCCGGTTAGCTACCGAGGTATGATTTGAGCAGTCGGCTCTTCTGACCTTTGAGACGGCGGATTGCCTTCTCTTTAATCTGACGTACGCGCTCGCGTGTGAGGTCGAACTTGGCGCCTATTTCCTCGAGGGTCATTTCCTGACAACCGATGCCGAAGAACATCTTCAGGATTTCGCGCTCGCGCTCGTGGAGCTGACGGAGTGCGCGGTCGACTTCGTTGGAGAGAGACTCCTGGTTGAGGGCGGCGTCGGCCATGGGGCTGTCGTCGTTAGTGAGGACGTCAAGGAGGCTGTTGTCCTCGCCTTCGACGAAGGGAGCGTCGACCGAGATGTGTCGGCCCGACACTTTGAGGGTGTCGGCGATTTTCTCAACGGGAACGTCGAGCTTCTCGGCGAGTTCCTCGGGAGAGGGACGTCGCTCGTTTTCCTGCTCGAATTTGGAGAGGGCCTTGCCGATTTTGTTGAGCGAACCTACCTGGTTGAGGGGGAGGCGTACGATACGGCTCTGCTCAGCGAGAGCCTGAAGAATTGACTGTCTGATCCACCATACGGCGTAAGAGATAAACTTGAAGCCGCGTGTCTCGTCGAACTTGCGTGCAGCCTTGATCAGGCCGAGATTGCCTTCGTTGATAAGGTCGGGGAGCGACAGACCCTGGTTCTGGTACTGTTTAGCCACCGAAACGACGAAGCGGAGATTGGCACGAGTCAGTTTTTCGAGAGCTGCTTGGTCACCTTGGCGTATGCGTTGCGCAAGCTCTACTTCCTCTTCGACCGATATCAGCTCTTCGCGGCCGATTTCCTGAAGATACTTGTCAAGCGATGCGCTTTCGCGGTTAGTGATTGATTTGGTGATTTTTAGTTGTCTCATTTCTCTTTATTGAACCGTTTGATGAGCATTTAAGCGTGCAAAGGTACGTTTTTTTTTTGAGTTATCAAAAGGGATAACGCCCTCAGCCACACCAAATACGCGGCTGCGGGCGTTTTTTAAGTTTTTTTAGTGGGCTATTTGTATCGTGCCCAGCGGATAATCTCGACTAATGACGGTTTCTTGCCGTACATGAAGATGCCGACGCGGTAGATTTTGGCGCACAGCCATATAAGTGCCATGAATCCGGAGTAGAGCAGTGCCAGCGAGAGGGCTATCTCCCAGAAGGGTACTCCGAAGGGCAGGCGGCTCATCATGGCCATAGGCGATGTGAAGGGTATGATGGAGATCCAGAACGACACTGTTGAGCCGGGGTTCTTGATGACCATCATCGATGCTATGATGCCGATGATGACGGGCATGGTGGCCACGGTCGAGAGCTGCGATGCGTCCTGTGCGTTGTCGACGGCCGAGCCTATGGCGGCGTAGATGGCGGAGTAGAAGAGGTAGCCGCCGATGAAGAAGAGCAGCATGTAGACGAAGAGCGATGTCATGTAGCCGACGTCGCTGAGCTGCGATATGGCGCTGACGAGCTCGGTGTCGGCGTCAGCCGCGGGCATGCTGCCGATGAAGGGTATGAGCCATGCCGAGGATGCTATAATCAGCACCGCCCATATCAGTATCTGTGTGATGGCCACGAGGCCTATACCGGTGATTTTGCCGAGCATCAGCGACGAGGGCTTGACCGAGGATACTATCAGCTCGAGGACGCGGTTGTTCTTTTCTTCGATGATGCTGTTCATGACCATAGTGCCGTAGATGATTATGAACATGTAGAGCATCATGTCCATCATCAGAGCCGTGAAGTAGTTGAGTGCCGACGATACGTTGGCGTCCTCTTCTTTGTCGATGCGTATGGTGGGGTAGGAGAGGTCCACCTTGACCGACTCGAGTATCTGGTGTATGTTGTCGATGTTGTATGACTCGAGGCGTATGTCTTCGATGGCCCGGCTGAGCTGGTCGGAGATGTAGAGGTCGGTGTTGAGCGCCGGCGCTCCGCGGAAGTATACGGTGATAGCTCCGTCGGGACGGTCGACGGCTTTGGCGCCGATGGTGATGATGGCGTCGATGTCTTCGTTGGCTCGTGCGCTGTCGAGGCTCTCTCCGACGGTGATGAAGTTTATTTCGTCGGAGTCGGAGAGTCGCTGCGCTATCATGCCGGTGTCGTCGATGACGGCGACGGTCTTGGACTCGGGAGTCTCAAGGAGCATGATTGCGGCCGGGGCGAGCGACAGTGCTATCATGAACAGTGGCGCAAGCAGGGTGGTGATTATGAAGCTTTTGCGCTTTACACGCTCGAGGTATTCGCGTGCTATGATTATTTTTAGTGCTGATTTCATTGCTCCGTGCTGTGTGTTTCGTTGTAGTTGCGTACCGCCGACACGAAAATGTCGTCCATCGAGGGAAGCATGCGGCGGAAGTTGTTGATTGTCACCGCTTCGTTGGCGGCGGCGATGAAGGGCTTGAGAG
>JAICZO010000167.1 GCA_029057255.1 Muribaculaceae bacterium
ACAACACAATCGCCCGGCCGGCTGCCGGCTCCGCGGCGCCCGGCCCGGCCGTCTCTGTCTGTGCGACTGGACCGCCTCGGCGCATCATGTCCGAGTGCTCGCCGCCCTCGGCAGCTGTGCTGTCACGGCTGCCGACGCCCGCTGCCTCGACAGCGCCGCTGCCGAGCTTGACCAGTACTTCGCCGGGAAGCTGAATGCCTTCTCGACAGAGCTGTCGCCTGTCGGCAGCGCGTTCAGGCAATCGGTGTGGCGCATGCTTGGCGAGGTGTCCTACGGGTCGGTCATGACCTACTCGGCGCTTGCCTCCATGCTCGGCCGACCGTCGGCGGTGCGTGCCGTCGCCTCGGCAGTGGCAGCCAACGGCATCTCGATTTTCATCCCGTGCCACCGCATTGTGAGCGCCTCCGGCGAGGTCAGGTATGCCGGCGGCGCCGACGCCAAGCGCTACCTCCTCGGTCTGGAACAGAAAAACCGCAGACAGCCCTGAGGCCTCTGCGGTTTTCTATGCTGTAAGTAAGCGTGTTCTATCAGTCGAGAATCCAGCTGTCGCGCCACTCGACGTAGGGTGTGCCGTCTTCCTTGAAGTCGATGGGGAGCCATACGTAGCGGGAGTCGAAAAGGTTCTCGGGGTTCCAGCGGTCGAACATGGCGATGAATTTGCCGGGCTGTCCTTCGACGGGGAGGATGTAGTTGCTCTGACCCTTGAATGTGAGTTCGGCGTCAGGACCTACGCAGGGGTTGGGGAGCTGTTCCCAGGGGCCGTAGATATTCTCGGCAGTCATCAGACGAGCTTCGTTGGGAGCCCATCCGGTGCAGCCTGAGGCTATCATCCAGTACTTGCCGTTGTGCTTGAAGATTGCGGGCGCCTCGTTGTGTCCGGCGGGGAATATGCGCACATACTTGCCGGTGTGGCCGGTGTACTCGTCGTTGAGCTCGGCAACGTTGAGAGTGAGGTTGTCTTCCGACGAGTAGATGTGGTATGCCTTGCCGTCGTCGTCGACGAAGACAGTCTGGTCGCGTGCCATCTGTCCGCCTTCGATGTCGCGGAGAGCTATAGCGCCGCTGTCGACAGCCTCATACCAGCGGGGAGTCCACCACTCGAGGTTTTCGATAGTTACGCCTGAGTTGCGAACTTCTTCAGGCATGTTTTCGGGGTAGATGCCGGGGTTGACACGGCCTGATTTCACGAATGTGAAGGGACCCTCGGGGCGGTCGGCGACAGCCACAGCCGCGCGAGCGGGACCGTAGCCCTGGCCTTTCAGCTCGAGGTGGAACCACATCACGAATTTGCCGGTCTTGGGGTTGTATATCACTTTAGGACGCTCGATGATGCAGCCGCTCTCGATGTCGCTTCCGGGTTCGTCGCTTACAGTGAGGGCGAGGCCGAGGGGTGTCCATGTGGTAAGGTCGGGAGAAGAGTAGACGTTCACGCCGGCTTCAGAAGTGAAGCCTTTCTGAGGACGGTTTTCGCCGTACCAGTAGTAGAGACCGTCATGGTAGAGAACACCGCCGCCGTGGGCGTTGATCTGCTGGCCCTCGGTGTCGGTCCATACCGCACCGGGCACAATTTCGGCTTTCTTGGAGCAGCCGGTCAGGGCTGCAATAGCTATTGATGCAGCCGCGAGAAATGTGAGTAGGGGTTTGTACATGGTATGTGTTTTGTTTGTCAGCAATGATGAATGTCGCTTTTGGTGCAAAAGTACAAAACATTTGTCAGATTGACAAACCGCGGACTCTAAAAAGACATTTTTCTTCGGCTCGGCGCTGTCCCGGCGCTGTCAGTTGCATACCGGATTGCGGGGTATGAGCCTCCACGGGCGGAAGTCTCCGCCGAGGGCGCGCACGGCGTTGTGCCATGCCCTGTCGCCCGAGTCGGACAGCAGCTGCGAGGGCGCGAGGGCCTGCGGCAACGTGGCCCACACCGATGAAGCAAGCTCTTTCTCGAGCTGGCCCTCGACCCAGTTGGTGTAGCCTATGAAGAAGCGGATGTAGCCGTCGGTGGGGTAGCCTCCGTTGACATAGTCGGCAGCGGCGTCGAAGCTCCCGCCGACGTAAAGGCCGTCGGCATAGGGGCGTGCGTCAGGTATAATATCCGGGCCGAGCGTGTGCACGAAGTAGATGCGGTCCTGACCTGTCGGGCCGCCGCAGTATACCGGTATGGGGGTGTCGGCAGTGATGCCCTCGATGAGTTCGGCCAGCATATACTCGGTGCGGTTGTTCAGCACCACGCCCGTGGCACCGTCCTCGGGGTTGTAGTCTATCAGCGACAGCACGCCATGATTGAAGCAGGTCCGGTCGATGAATGGTTCTGCGACGAGGACTCTTCCGGCCATAGGTTTAAGACCGGCAGCTTTTACTTTGAAAAGGTATGAACAAAGGTCTTTCATCTCTCGGACAATGTTAAAACGTTAATGACTATAAAAAAATAACACTCGCCAGTAGCCTAATGTTTTCATATACATGCCGATTGGCGCTCCAAAAGCGGGGACGTGCGAAAAAAAACGGGCGCGCAAGCCTCCGTATGCCATTCTTTTTGCGTAATTTTGTAGGATAATAAGAAAACTGCTCAACAATGCTCGATCTTTTCATCCCGCTTGCCATCACCGACTATCTTAACGCGGCATGGTTTTTTGACTGGTTTGTCAACAACGCCTCCTATCTCTTCGTGTTCATCTTCATGATGATAGAGAGTTCATTCATACCTTTTCCGTCGGAAGTTGTCGTGCCTCCGGCAGCCTATCTCGCCATGCAGCGCGGCGACATGAACATCTTCGTCGTGGTGCTCGTCGCCACTGCCGGTGCCCTTTGCGGCGCACTCATCAACTATGTGCTGTCGCTGCTCATCGGCCGCCCTATAGTCTACGCCTTCGCCAACTCGCGCTTCGGCCACGCCTGCCTCATCAATCAGGAGAAGGTGGAGAAAGCTGAGGCTTACTTCGACAAGCACGGCGCCCTGTCGACATTCATCGGCCGCCTCATCCCCGCCGTTCGTCAGCTCATATCCATCCCCGCCGGTATCGCGCGGATGAACATATGGGTGTTCTGCATCTTCACGTCGCTCGGCGCAATGGTGTGGAACGCCGTCCTCGCACTGCTCGGCTGGTGGCTCGCACGCCATGTGAGCCTCGACCACCTCTACGCAGCCGTCGAGAAGTACAACTCCTACCTGACGATCGCAGGTCTGTGTCTGCTCGCAGTGTGTGTCATCTATATCCTCTATAACGCTTTCAAAGTTAAGAAAAAATGATAGTAGCGCCCTCGCTGCTTGCCGCTGACTTCGGACGGCTCGCTTCTGAAATAGAGATGCTCAACGACAGTGCCGCCGACTGGATACACTGTGACATTATGGACGGTGTGTTCGTGCCTAACATATCGTTCGGCTTCCCGGTGCTCAAGGCTGTGGCTGCTGTCAGCCGCAAGCCTCTCGACGTGCATCTCATGATTGTGCACCCCGAGCGCTATGTCGGGCAGGTGCGCGACACCGGGGCATATATGATGAATGTGCACTACGAGGCATCGACCCACATCCACCGCACCGTGCAGGAGATTCACGACGCCGGCATGAAGGCCGGTGTGACCCTCAACCCGTCGACCCCCGTCGTTATGCTCGAGGATATAATAGGCGATGTCGACATGGTGCTGCTTATGAGCGTGAACCCGGGCTTCGGCGGTCAGAAGTTCATACCCGGCGCCATCGACAAGATACGCCGCCTCAAAGCCATGATCGAGGCTTCAGGCTCGAAGGCTCTGATAGAAGTCGACGGCGGTATAAACCTCGAGACCGGAGCAATGATTGCCGCTGCGGGCGCCGATGTGGCCGTTGCCGGCAGCGCCGTCTTCCGTGCCTCCGACCCCAAAGCAGAGATTGCAGCCCTGGCCGCACTCTGACAGAACGTTTTACTCCTCGAATCCTCAATAACACAAGACTCCGTAAATGCGTACAATAGATACTGAAACTGAAGAATATATAGCACCCGGCACCGTGGGCGACAAGCCCGCACCCCGACAGCGCGCCGCCCGCAAGACTGCCGCCAAGTCGGCCCGCCGACCCACGCCCGACCCCGCCGGCCCCTCGACGCGGCGCACCCCGAAGAAGCGCAAGGAGAGCACTTACTCCTTTGTCGACTTCCTGCGCGACTACCGCACGCATCTGGCCGTGGGTATACTGCTGTGTCTCACCGGTATTGTCATGACCGTGTGCGGCATCTACTTTCTCTTCAACAGCTCGGCCGACCAAAGCGTCATCCACGGCCGCTCGGCTGCCGAAATTGTGGCTGCAGGCGATGCCGTGGGCAATGCCGGCGGTCCTGTCGGCGCGAAGCTTGCCGAGTGGATGATGGTCGACACCTTCGGCATAGGATC
>JAICZO010000168.1 GCA_029057255.1 Muribaculaceae bacterium
AAGGGCAAGACAGTCGATAGCATAGTGAAGCACGAAGGTGTAGGCCGACGATGCTATGACGCGGAGCAGCAGCAGCCTGAAGCTGAAGAA
Source organism: Muribaculaceae bacterium (assembly GCA_029057255.1). Classification (GTDB taxonomy): domain Bacteria; phylum Bacteroidota; class Bacteroidia; order Bacteroidales; family Muribaculaceae; genus CAG-873. Next base: position 91 of record JAICZO010000168.1, read on the forward strand.
CTGGAATGCCTCGATGATGAATACCATCATGCAATATATCAGCACCATCGTTATCATATACTTCATATATGCCGCATGCCCCATAGAGTGCGACGAGGGCGAGCGCCCGGCAAGGTCGTCGTCCATCGACACATAGAGGTGGAAGACAGGCTTGCGCACAAAGGCAAGCACCGTGCAGCACAGGGCATTGACACCCGGCGTATCGCCGAAGACGTCAAGCATGAACCCGACAAGAAAACCGAGCAGCACCGACAGATTGGTGCCTACCGTCACGGGCAGCGCGATAATCAGGGCAAGGAACACAAGCGGCACGGCCACATTGAAGAGTATGGCGTGGTTGAACACGATTGCCTGTGCCGGTATCAGGAGCAGGAACGCTATGGCGTATTTGATAAAAAACTTCGTCATTGCCGTGTCAGTTGCCGAAGGGGTTCTTCTTGGAGTCGTTCTCCTCGCCCGCACGCAGAGCGCGCAGCTCGTCGGCCTGATTGTTGACCACCACCTGCACGTTGCTGAGCGTGGTGAAGTCGGCAAGCAGCCTTATGCGCAGCGAGAAAAAGTTCTGGTTCTTGTCTGTATCGTCGTCGATGACCACACCCACGGGCAGGCCGGCGGGGAACACCGCCGAGTAGCCGCTGGTGACAATCGTGTCGCCGACCTTGAACTGTGTGTGTCGCGGCAGCTCCTCGAGCATCGCTTCCGACGGACTGCCGCCGTCCCACACGAGCGAGCCGAAGTAGTCGCTGCGCTTGATTTTGCACGAGAGGCGGAAGTGCGGGTTGAGCAGCGAGATGACACGTGCGCTGTTGGGGCCTGTGTTGCTGACGATACCCACGACGCCGTTGCGGTCGATGACACCAAGCTCGGGCTTGACACCGTCCTTGCTGCCTTTGTTGATGGTAAGGTAGTTGTAGGGGTGCGCGATAGAGTTGTTGATGACATGAGCCACGATGAAGTCGAAGTGACGCACATCGCGCTCCACTTCCATCGTGTCGGCATAGCCTGCCTCCTGCATCCAGTCGATAGTCTCCCGGAGCCTTACAATCTCGGCCTGCAGCTCGGCGTTGCGACGGTTGAGGTCGTCGTTGATTTCGTGCAGGTTGAAGTACGACGTCACATTGTTGGCTCCCTTGTAGGCGGTCGATGCAAGCCTTCCGGCCGAAGTGATGTATACATGCTGCCTGTAAGGGTCATCCTTAAAAAGCAACATGCAGCTTATCACCACGAAGAACGCGAAGACAAACCACTTGCTGTGCCGTACTAAGAAACCGATTAATTCGTTCATGCAATGTGAGGCAGTGACGCGCCCGGGGCGCGCCACTGCGGTGTTCGTTTTATCGGATAAGGAAAGAGAACCTGTGTATGTTCTTCAGAGCCACGCCCGTACCCTTTGCCACGCAGAGCAGGGGGTCGTCGGCGATGTGGAACTGGATGCCGATCTTGTCGATAAGACGCTTGTCAAGACCGCGGAGCATGGCGCCGCCGCCGGCGAGGTAGATACCGTTCTTGACGATGTCGGCATAGAGCTCGGGGGGAGTCTGCTCGAGAGCGCTCAGGACGGCAGCCTCGATCTTGCTTATGGTCTTCTCGATGCAGTGGCATATCTCCTGATAGCTGACGGGCACTTCGAGAGGCAGGGCTGTCATGAGGTTGGGGCCGTGCACGATGTAGTCTTCGGGCGGGTTCTCAAGCTCTGTCAGAGCCGAGCCTACGTGCATCTTGATCTGCTCGGCGGTGCGGACACCGACCTTGATGTTGTGGGCGCGGCGCATGTGGTTGAGGATGTCGTCGGTGAGGTCGTCGCCGGCAATCTGGATACTCTTGTTGCTGACGATGCCGCCCAGAGAGATGACGGCAATCTCGGTCGTACCGCCGCCTATGTCGACAATCATGTTGCCCTGAGGCGCCTCGACATCGAGACCGATACCTAAGGCTGCCGCCATAGGCTCGTGAATCATGTAGACGTCGCGGCCGTCGGCATGCTCCGAGGAGTCGCGCACGGCACGCACCTCGACTTCAGTCGAGCCGGAGGGTATGCCCACTACCATACGGAGCGAGGGCGAGAACCAGTTGTTTTTGGTCGAAGCCTTCTTGACAAGGCCGCGGATCATAAGCTCGGCGGCGTTGAAGTCGGCAATCACACCCTTGCGCAGGGGGCGCACGGTGCGGATGCCGGGGTGACCCTTGCCCTCCATCTGATGAGCTTCCTTGCCGACAGCGATGAGCTTGTCGGTGCGGTTGTCGAGGGCGACGATCGAAGGCTCGTTGATAACGATCTTGTCGTTGTGGATTATAATCGTATTGGCTGTGCCAAGGTCGATTGCTATTTCTTTAGTAAGCGAGAAAAGTCTCATTTCAGAAGTTTAAAGAAGAGAGATCGGACTTATTGTTAGCGTATTAGTGGCGGAAGTGACGGAAGCCGGTCATAACCATTGTCATGCCGTTGTTGCGGCAGTATTCCACCGAGTCGGTATCGCGGATAGAGCCGCCGGGCTGTATCACGGCGTCGACACCTGCGGTATGTGCTATCTCCACGCAGTCGGCGAAGGGGAAGAAAGCGTCGGAAGCCATCACAGCGCCCTTGAGGTCGAAGTTGAAGCTGTGAGCCTTCTCGATGGCATGACGGAGAGCGTCGACACGCGATGTCTGACCCACGCCCGAAGCGATGAGCTGGCCGTTGCGTGCGAGCACGATGGCGTTGCTCTTGGAGTGCTTCACGATCTTGTTGGCGAAGATCATGTCGGCGGCAAGCTCTGCCGGGAGGCTCTCGCCTGCCACGAGCTTGAGCTCTTCGGGAGTCTCAACCTTGGAGTCGTTCTCCTGCATCAGGACGCCGCCGAGGATGGTGCGCATCTTCATGGCGGGAGCTGCTGCCTGACGGCGCTGCAGGATTATGCGGTTCTTTTTCTGGCGGAGGATGGCAAGAGCGTCGTCGGAGTACTCGGGAGCGATGATGACTTCAAAGAAAATCTTGCCGATTTCCTCAGCTGCGTTGGCCTCGATGCGGCTGTTGCAGATGATGATGCCGCCGAAGGCCGACACGGGGTCACCGGCGAGGGCATCGCGCCATGCGTCGAGCACCATCGGGCGCGAAGCGAGGCCGCAGGCATTGTTGTGCTTGAGGATAGCCACTGTCGTGGTGTCGAACTCGTCGATGAGCGCGCATGCGGCGTCGATGTCGAGCAGGTTGTTGTATGATATTTCCTTGCCGTGGAGCTGCTCGAAGAGAGCGTCGAAGTTGCCGTAGTAGCGGGCCTGCTGGTGGGGGTTCTCGCCGTAGCGGAGGTCCTTGGCGCCGTCGATGGCAACACGGAGGTGCTCGGCCTCACCGTTGCCGGTGAGGGCAAACCAGTTGAAGATGGCCGAGTCATAGCCCGACGATACGGCGAATGCCTCGCGGGCGAGGTAGCGGCGCTCTTCGAGAGTCGAGGAAGCACCGTTGCGGTCGAGGATGCCCTCGAGATATGCGAACTGCGCGTCGGAAGCGACGATCAGAGTATCGGCGAAGTTCTTGGCAGCGGCACGGATGAGAGATATGCCGCCTATGTCGATTTTCTCGATGATATCCTGCTCCGATGCACCCGAGGCTACTGTTGCCTCGAAGGGATAGAGGTCGACGATAACGAGATCGATGGTGGGGATTTCGTACTGGGCGAGTTCGGCGCGGTCGGTATCATTGTCGCGACGGGCGAGGATACCGCCGAACACTTTGGGGTGCAGAGTCTTGACACGGCCTCCGAGAATCGAGGGATAGCCGGTGAGGTCCTCGACGGCGCGACAGGGGATGCCGAGGCTCTCGATGAAAGTGCGCGAGCCGCCGGTCGAGAGGAGCTCGACTCCGAGTTCATGAAGTTTCTTTACGATAGGAGTGATGCGGTCTTTGCTGTAGACCGATACAAGTGCTGTACGAATTGGCTTAAGTGTCGACATTGGGCTGAATTGTTGTAGCTATTGGCTTGCAAAATTACAAAAAAAATGCCGCACTACACTATAGCGCGGCATCTTTTTTGCATAATAATGTGTACCGGCCTACGGCACAGCGTCAGTCCGTGTTATCGGAGAGGCGGTAATCGCCCCTGATTATCATATCGGAGAGGGTCGCGGGGTCGCCGGCGATGGTGTCAGAAGGCTGTAGCATCGACGAGCCGAGGCCGCGCCAGCCGTCTCTAACTCCCATAATCTGAAGGACAGTCGGGAAAACGTCGATCTGCCCTACGGGGCGGTCGACGGTGGCCGTGTGTCCGGTGTTGACAAACAGCACGGGTATAGGGCTCCGCTTCCGGTTGTTGTCGGCAAACTCTTCTCTTGTCGTGGCATGGTCATGGTCCGAGGCGATGACGATGACGGTGTTGTCGACAAGTCCGGCCGACTCAAGACCGTCGATAAAACGGCCGAGGCAGGTGTCAAAGTTATGGATTGACTCGAGATAGTTGCGACGCATGGGGTCGAGCGAGTCGACGGCGGCGAGGCACTCCAGCTCGGGCGTGGCCGGATCCTCGAAGGGGAAGTGCGAGCTCATGGTGGTGATTTCGGCCACGAAGGGCTGCGGCATGTTTCTTATCGAGTCGAGAGCGACGGCGAAAATAGACTCGTCCTGAGTCATCTCCTCGTTGCCGGAGATATTGTCGACGAGCCTGTCATAGCCGTACGCGACGGTCGTCGAAGCATGGTTCCACAGCGAGCGTATCTCGCCGATGAACTCCATCGCCCGCGCCGGCCTCAGCCTTTTCACGAGCGACCCGAAGTCATTGTCGCCGTAGATCATCACCGTGGCTATGCCCTTGAGCGGCAGCAGACCTGTGTTGTACATCAGCTGGCCGTCGCTCGACTGGCCGTTGCTTATCTGCACATTCACATTCATTGCCGACACAGTGCCCTCGGCCATCATCAGCGAGTCAAGCACGGGAGTGACTGAAAAACCGAGGTAGTCGTCGCCGACGCACCATGAATTGAGCGACTCCACGACGATGAAGACGAGATTCTTGTCGCGGTTGGCGGCGAAGACCGAGTCGCAGGGGTACTCGTCCCTTACCAGGCCTTGCCTGATGTATTCTGTCTGCTCGTCGGTCAGGTCTATCGAGCTGTTGAGCGATGCCGCATATACCTCGTTGGCAAGATACAGCAGCAGTCCGTTGTTGGACCACGCCAGAAAGCGCGACATCTGCGGGCCGACCTTCGATTTCAGCACCTCAAGATAGGTGTCGCCTCGTTTGTCGACCTGTTTGTGGTAGCGGTATCCGCTATATGCGGTGCCTGCCACGCCCAAAACACAAAAGCAGAGCGACGTTAAAAATACCGCAACGCCGCTACGAACATCTACAGCATGTTTATCCGCATTTGCAGGCGTTCGCGGGGGGGGGATTGTGCCGATATGCATTCGAGCGTAGAGAGCACTTAGTGCGAGAGGAACGATAAGATAGACAAGGTCGGCCGGTCTGAGCAGTCCGGTCACCGCCCCTGCCACGGCATCGTTGTAGCTACGTGAATCAAAGATCAGGCCGAAGGGAAGCAGGTCGCCGTTGTAGGCGTTGTACAGTCCGTTGGCAAAGAAGAAGAGTGCGAGAATCCACACAAAGACCGGCACAAGGACACGGAAGCGCCCACGCAGCAGGAACAGAGGTGAAGCAAACAGTGCAGCCTCGGCGAAGAACAGCACCGCCTGCAGCTTTTTGGTATACTCCCCTATACGCTCGTTAAAAAAGAAATACATAGCTGCCATACCGATGATGGCAGCTATGTAGTATAACGGCAGAGGCTGTCTGAGAATCTCTTTTAATTTCTCAATTCGTTCTCTGAAACAGGCCATGATTGTCAGTCTTCGTCTTTTTCGAGGTCGCAGAAGGCACGCCATGTAGAGCCCAGCACCATCTTGATGCAGTTCTCGACGATATACTCTTTCGACACTTCCTCGTCAAGGAGGAAGGAGCACTCCATGCGGATGTTGCCGTCGCGGACAACAGCTGTGGGGAGGTTGCGGCGGCAGTTGTGGCGGTTTGCCAGGTGATAGAGGTCCTGGGCAGGCTCGTAGCCGGGAGCGCCGGCGGCATAGCTCAGGCGGTTGTTGTTCACCATCACAAAGATCACCACATCATGTCTGTAGTATTCGTCGGCAGTCTGCACGATGACCATGTCACCGTCCTCGTCGATGCGGGTCGAAATCGACAGTTCGTCGAGATAA
>JAICZO010000169.1 GCA_029057255.1 Muribaculaceae bacterium
CGAGTTTATCGACAAAATAAAGATAGACCGCTTCACCGTCAAGGACGTGCGCCCCAACGAGCGCCCCGACGGCAAGCCCCAGTCCGATGCCGCGACAGGGCACGCCGAGTTCGACCTGACGCTGAAGAACGGCAAATACCGCATCTATGCCGTGGCCAACTGCGACCTCAGCAGCCGCGAGCTCAGCACCGAGGACGACCTGCGCAACATCAACCTGACCTGGAACAACGACCCGGCAAAGGTGACCGAGAACGCCGAGATGTTCGGCTTTTTCACCGAAAGGGAAGATGACAAGTCGGCGCTGTCGAGCTTCACGGCAAGCACCGTGGCCATACGCGGCAACAACCAGACCCTCTACGGCTGGGTGCGCCGCGCCGCATCGAAGCTCACCATAGTCTATGACGGCCGCAACCTCAAGGACAACGTCGTCATATACATCAAGAGCGCCACCATCAAGGACATACCCATCAACTGCCCCCTCGGCAGCACCAACCGCCCCGGCAACTCAACGGCTAAGCCCGGCGAGCCCGACCCCGCCGACGGCATCGACCCCGCATCGGTGCTCTACCCTCAGGGCGAGACAATAAAGTACTACCCCGGCGACACCGAGCCTGACGACAACAGCCTCCTCATATCGAGCTACGAGTACGCACTCGCGGCCGGCAAGACCGACACTCTCGGCACGCACAATACCGACGAGCAGGCGCTCTTCTTCTACGAGAACGTGCAGCCCGAAGGCCTCAAGGGCACCATCACCGACAAACGGCAGGACGTCAGCGGCAACAACACACAGATTTCATACCCCGACGGCAGCGAGACGGACGACGACGGCAAGCCCACAAGCACGGCGTGGAAGGACGGCCGCCGCTACGGCACCTACGTCGAGGTCAAAGCTTTCTACAGCTGCGACGTCGAGGGCAAGCGCAGCCGTGGCGACATCATCTACCGCTTCATGCTCGGCAAGAACATCACAACCGACTATACGGCCGAGCGCAACCACCACTACAAGCTCACGATGAAATTCAACGGCTATGCCAATGACGTCGACTTCCACATCGACTACAACATCCCCGAGCCGAGTGTGCACATACAGCCTTACTTCATCTCATATCTCTACAATCACTCGATGATGTACCCCGTGACAGTGCACGCGGGTCACAACAAGGTGATAAACATGACGGCAGAAATCGTCCGTAACCGCTGGTCGCCCGAGGGTGCCGGAAGCGACGTATACTACTCCGACGAAAAGATCGACGACCCCGACAACTATCAGTGGAACGGCTTCCTGTCGCTGCGCAAGACCAAGGCCACCTACACGACCGGCAACTCGGCGACAACGTTCCTTGACAAGAACGGCAATACGCTCTACAGCGCCGCAAACTTTGTGTACTACTACGAGCATCTGAGGCACCGCCGCGAATACTCCGACATGACCCCGGGCAGGCACGTCAAGGACATGCGCGAGTCCGACCCCGACCTGACCGGATACACAAGCAAGTACTCCGGCGTCACTCTCAATAATGTGAAGCCCAAGGACTACAAGGAAGAGGCCGACGACGAGTATGTCGTAGATATCGAGTACGACAAAGAGGACCCGCAGTCGAAGATATACAACATCAAGATACCGATGTATACCCGCGCCAAGCAGCTTATCAAATCGTCGGCCTACACGGGCAACAACCCCTATGTGAGCTATCAGCGCAAAGCCCTCGTCAGGGTGTCGGTGCTCTTCGAGGACGAATTCGGCAAACGCTTCACCATCTCGGAGGAAGCGCCCATCTCCCAGGTGCGCCGTATCGTCAACCCCAAGGGCATCTACCGCAAGGCCGGCAGCACGTCGCCCTTCCACGTCACTCTCCGCTATCTCGAGAGCGAGGACGCGACCGAGTTTGTCGACCTTCGCTCCGAAGGCTCGTGGCGCGCCTACGTCATTGCCGGTAATGCGGCCATCCTGAACCTCGACGGCAAGCAGGAAGTCGGAGGCAAGGCTGGGTCGAAGATTGACTTCAACGTCAACTTCACAGGCGTGGAGGGGCAGGCCATAATCCGCATCGACTACCACAACTACAGCTGCAACCACATCATATTCTGTCGAAACGGATACGAGGCTACACAGCTTGTGACAGGCGGAGCCAAATGGCACAACACCAATCTGCGCACCGCCAACCAGGAAGCTGACAATCCGATGGACGAAGGCTCGCTCTTCAGATACGGGCAGCTTGACTACCCTATCGACGCAAGCTCGAATGTCAACGACAGAAACCCCTGGACTCTGCCCACGGACTGGTCGTGGTTCCACGACTCCAAGACAGAAAAGCTCAACATAGCCGTTGACGGCAATGGTATCAACACAAAGCCCGGCACCGGCGGTTCTGACCCGGAAGTCATAGGTCCCAAGACCTGGGAGGAGATAAAGCCTATCTGGTTCGAGGACGGAACATTCGACAAAGACAAAAAGATTACTGTCAAAGGGCGCATAGCCGACATGAAAGACTACCGCGCGCTCTTCGACAGCGACGACATCGAGTACGGCTACGGCATACTCTACGCCGACGGCGCAACCAAGTGCGCCACCCACATCACGGCCGCATACGGCTACCGCTACGACCACACCGAGTACAACGAAGAGAAATGCGGCATGAGAGGCGTATTCATATACAACGCCGGAAACGGCTCCCTCAGAGGCAACAACATATTCCTGCCCATAGGCAACTCGGGCTTCGGATTCCGCCGTGCAAACGGCTACAAGCAGGGTGGCGACCCCGACGGCAACCCCTTCAAGGACTGGCACGGTGTGCTGCGATACGCCGGACGTAACGACTTCTATCCCGAAGAATTCAAGACGCCGTGGGGAACGGTTTCGTCGGTGAAAATGCGACCGCTGTTCTATGACCTGTGGCGCCGTCCGGGTGCTATATACTGGCTTGATAAAAAAACGACAACCGACCTTGATCTCGGAGACGGCACTCAGCCATATCTTGCATGGGACGTAAACTACTTCACATTCGACTTCTACGGCATGCTGCAGTCGGACGTCCACTATGCAAAAGACAAATCACCGACAGGCGCGCCCAACTCGGGAGCGGCCTTTGTCAGAATGGTAGAGTAAGCCAATCATAATAAATCATAAAAACAGATACACCGACACGCTGTATCTGTTTTTTTTGTGCTGTCAGAGATTTTTGTTTAACTTTGTGCTTTAAAGGGTGAACTATACCCCCGAGTACTACGACATGAAAAAGATACTGCTCAACATACTCCTCGGCATCGTTGCCGCCATATCGCTGTCAGTGACAGCCCGCGCCTCGTCGGGCGACCTCTTTGTCTATCCCACTCCGCCCGACTCCATGACGCAGCTGATGCCGCGCTGCAACTATATAGTGTCGCGCTTCTGGGACCGCTGCAACTTCGGCACAGCCTTCAAGGACGAGGCCAGGCTCAACCGCGCCTTCGGCGACTGGGTGATGATTATGCCTCATGCCGCCGCCGACACAGTGCATGCCTCGATCGACCGTCTGCTTGCCCGCTTCGCCAAGAAAGGCCCCGAGACCCTCGTCCTCGCCACTATGGCCGAGAACTGGCTCTACAGCGACACGGCCGAGATAAACTCCACCGAGATATACCTGCCCTTCGCCCGCGCCGCCGCCAACCACAAGAAAATCTCCAAGGCCGAGCGCGCACGCTTCAAGAGCCACGTGCAGATTATCGAGAGCAGCTCCGAAGGCTCGACAGTGCCCGACATACCCTTTGTCAACCGCGACGGCAGCAAGAGCACCTTCGGCTCTGTCACAGGCACTGCATCGATACTGCTCTTCTTCAACGACCCCGACTGCATGGACTGCAACCTTGCACGCATCCGTCTGAGCGCCGACCCCAACACCCGCGAGCTGATTGACCGCGGCGAGCTGACGGTGATGAGCATCTACTGCGGCGACACCGACGACGAAGGCTGGGAAAAAGCCAAGGCCAACGCCCCCCAAGAGTGGATGTGCGTGGCCATGCCCGAGGCCGACAACTACTTCGACCTGCGATCCACTCCCCTCTTCGTCTTCCTCAACTCGCGCCACAAAGTGCTGCTGAACAATCTCGGCATCGACTACCTGCTCGGAGCATTCATGGCCGCCAACCTTAAAGCGAAAGGAATGCAGTGATGGCAAGTGACGCTCAGACTACAGCCGTACTCATCTCCGGCGGCGTCGACAGCGCCGTGGTGGTGCACCGCCTTGCCTCGCAGGGGCTGCCGCTGCACCTGTTCTACATCCGCATCGGCCTTGACAACGGCGAGGGCGACTGCTCGGCGGATGAGGACATCGAGATGTGCACCCTCATAGCACGCCGCTACGGCCTGCCCTTCGACGTGGTGTCGCTCCACCAGGAGTACTGGGACAATGTCATGGACTATGCCCTGCGCACGGTCAAGGCCGGCCTGACACCCAACCCCGACATAATGTGCAACTCGATCATCAAGTTCGGATACTTCGAGGAGCGCTGGGGACATAAGTTCCTGCAGACCGCCACGGGGCACTACGCCTCGACAATGTTCGACGCCGAGGGCCGCAAATGGCTCGCCACGGCCGTCGACCCCGTAAAAGACCAGACCGACTTCCTCGCCCGCATATCGGGCAAGCAGCTCAGTCACCTCATATTCCCGCTCGGAGAGCTGCCCAAGGCCGAAGTGCGCGGCATCGCCGTCGACGCCGCACTCCCCAACGCCTACCGCCGCGACTCCCAGGGCATCTGCTTCCTCGGCAAAATCAACTACAACGACTTCATCCGCCGCCACCTCGGCGAGAAGCCCGGCGCCATCGTCGAGCTTGAGACCGGACGCGTCCTGGGCACGCACCGCGGCTACTGGTTCCACACCATAGGCCAGCGCAAGGGCCTCGGACTGAGCGGCGGCCCGTGGTTTGTCGTGCGCAAGAACGTGGCCGAGAACGTGCTCTACGTCTCGCGCGGCTACGACACCGAGCAGCAGTACGGCCGCACGCTGCACCTGGCCGAGATGCACTTCATCACCTGCGACCCCTGGGGCGATGCCGCCGACAGCGCCGAGGGCGTGGCCGTGACCTTCAAGAACCGCCACTCGCCCGACTTCCTGCCCGGCCGCATCCGCCGTGTGCCCGACAGCACGGGCGAATATGTGGTCGAAAGCGACGTCAAGGTGCAGGGCATAGCTCCCGGCCAGTTCACCGCCCTCTACGACCCCGGGCACCGCGTGTGCTACGGCTCGGGCATCATCACCGGCCGCGCCGTCGAAGTATAACTCATTCTCCCCCCCCTCACTATGGAAAGCAAAGACAGACGCATCAGCCTCCACGTGCTCGGCCTATCCTACAGCCAGCTGCAGTCGGGCGCCTACGCCCTGATTCTGGCCGAGGCCAAGGGACCGCGCCGCATACCGGTGGTGATAGGCGCCGCCGAGGCTCAGTCGATAGCCATCGTTCTCGAAGGCATCCGCACGCCGCGTCCGCTCACCCACGACCTCTTCGTGAGCTTCGCCCATGCCTTTGGCGTCAAGCTGCGCGAAGTGCACATCTACCGCTTCGAGGACGGCATCTTCTCGTCGGAGCTTACCTTCACCGACGGCGACCGCACGGTCACGCTCGACGCCCGCACGTCCGACGCCATAGCCCTGGCCCTGCGCACAGGCACTCCCATCTATACCACACCCGAGATTGTCGAGGCCACAGGCTTCATCATCGACGACAAGGAGTTCACCCGCGCGGGCGAGCTCGACGAAGACGACCTCGACACCGACGACGGCGCTGACGACGACGCGGCATTCGACGACGATGACGACACGGCATACGGCCATCCCTCGGGATACCACGCCGAACCAAAACCCGAAAACTATACCATAGAACAGCTTGAGGAGACTCTCGCCGACCTTATCGAGAAAGAGGACTACGAAGAAGCCGCCCGCATAAGCGAAATCCTCAGGCAAAAGAAAAACAGACAATAAAAACAACTACAGTACACATGAGCACACTCGCACTCAAAACTCGGCTTTCCGCCCTCGGATTCCTTGAATTCGCAGTATGGGGCGCTTATCTCACATCTCTCGGCTCCTACCTCTTCCACATAGGCCTGGGCGAGAACATAGGCTGGTTCTATGCCGTGCAGGGCATAGTATCAATCTTCATGCCCGCTCTTATCGGCATCGTGGCCGACCGCTGGATACAGGCGCAGCGCACCCTCAGCCTGTGCCACATCATAGCCGGCGCTTTCATGCTCGCCGCCGGCTGGTACGGCCTCACGGCAGCCGACACCAGCTTCGACATTCTCTTCACCCTATACACTGTGTCGGTGGCATTCTTCATGCCCACAATCGGCCTGTCGAACTCGGTGGCCTACACCGCCCTTGAGAAAGCAGGCCTCGACACGGTCAAGCACTTCCCGCCGGTGCGCGTCTTCGGCACGGTGGGCTTCATCTGCGCGATGCTCTTCGTCAACTTCACCGGATTCCAGAACACCGCCGCCCAGATGATTACGTCGGGCGTGCTCAGCTTCGTGCTGGCGGCCTACTCGCTGACAATGCCCAATTGCCCCGTGTCGAAGGGCAACCGTAAATCGCTCTCCGACGCCCTCGGCCTCAAGGCCTTCGCGCTCTTCAAAGACCGCCGCATGGCCGTGTTCTTCATCTTCAGCATGCTCCTGGGCGTATCCCTGCAGATTACCAACGGCTTCGCCAACCCCTTCATCCAGAGCTTCGGCTCGGTGAGCGAGTATGCCGACAGCTGGGGCGTGCACAACGCCAACGCGCTCATCTCAATCTCGCAGATGAGCGAGACACTCTGCATCCTGCTCATACCCTTCTTCCTGCGCCGCTACGGCATCAAGGTCGTCATGCTTATGGCCATGATGGCATGGGTGTTCCGCTTCGGCTTCTTCAGCCTCGGCAACCCCGGCGGCGGCGTGTGGCTCTTCATCGCCTCGATGATAGTCTACGGCATCGCCTTCGACTTCTTCAACGTGTCAGGCTCGCTGTACGTCGACAAGAAGACAACGGCCGACATACGCTCCTCGGCCCAGGGCCTCTTCATGATTATGACCAACGGCATCGGCGCCACTGTCGGCACTCTCGTGGCACAGCAGGTCATCAACCACAACGTATACTCGCAGCCCGCGGGCATGGCACAGATCGAGGGCTGGAGCCACTCATGGCTCATCTTCGCAGGCTATGCAGCCGTCGTGGCAGTGCTGTTCTTCTTCGTCTTCCAAGACTCCGACACCAAGTCCACCGATAAAGAAATAGCCCTTAAAGAGGCAGTAACCGAGGGCGACCCCGAGGGTATGGCCCGCTGACCGACAATGATACGCTTCTACGCTCCTGACATACGAGATTCTCTGTCGCTGCCCGAGAGCGACAGCGGCCACTGCGTGCGCGTGCTCCGCAAACGCGAGGGCGACAGCATCGAAGTGGTCGACGGCGCCGGCACACTATACCGGTGCACCATCACGGCCGCACACCCCAAGCATGTGGCTCTCGCCATCGACAGCGAGACTCCCCTGCCCAAGGTATGGAAACCGTCGATAACGCTCGCCGTGGCGCCCACAAAGCATGCCGACCGCATGGAGTGGCTCGTCGAGAAACTCGTCGAAATAGGCATCGACCGCTTCGTGCCGCTCCGCTGCGAGCGCTCGGAGCGAAAGGAGCTGAAGCGTGACCGCATCGAAAACATCGCCGTGGCGGCCACGACCC
>JAICZO010000017.1 GCA_029057255.1 Muribaculaceae bacterium
CGCTTCAGCACGTCAAAAGCACGGTTCTGCGATTAACTTGTCTATCCGGGGGCAGGCTGTCAGAATCTTGTTTCAACGGGCTGAAACGGTGCAAAAGTAACAAATATCCATCGTTTATTCAAATTTCCTAAAAGAAATTTTTGCCGGAATTCGCGCGGACCATGTGGCAGTATTCATCAACATCGTTATAATTAAGACAATAGATTTTATTGCCATGTAGAAATCAATGATTATCTTTGCAAATAGCATCAACGAATTATCGGATGTTGGAATTTCCTTTATATTACGAAGCTATTTGAGATGAAAGCATTGACATATACTGCGCCGGGACGGTTTGAACTGATAGAGAAACCGAAGCCGGAAGTTTTAGAGCCGAAGGATGCCGTGGTGAGGGTTACTCGCTCAAGTATCTGCTCGTCGGATCTTCATATCCTGCATGGTGCTGTGCCTCAGGCAGAGACAGGCATCACCGTGGGGCACGAATTTGTGGGAGTCGTCGAGGCTGTCGGCTCTGACGTATCCAAGGTCAGGCCGGGACAGAGAGTTGCCGTGAATGTCGAGACGTTCTGCGGCGACTGTTTTTACTGCCGCCGTGGTTATGTAAACAACTGCACGTCCGGCGGATGGAAGCTGGGGTGTCGCATTGACGGCGGCCAGTCGGAGTATGTCCGCGTGCCCTATGCCGACAATGGTCTGACTCCTATACCCGACAACGTCAGCGACGAACAGGCTTTGTTTGTCGGCGACATCCTCGCCACCGGCTATTGGGCGGCCCGAATTTCGGAGATATCCGAGGAAGACACGGTGCTGATTATCGGCGCCGGGCCGACAGGGCTGTGTACTCTCGAATGCGTACAGCTGTATAGTCCGCGACAGATTGTTGTTTGCGAGACCGATGACAGTCGCCGCGAATTTGTGCGACGCCATTATCCGGATGTCGTGCTTGTCGAGCCGCACAAATGTAGCTCGGTTCTTGATGAACTCACCGACAAGCGTGGCGCCGACCGCGTCATCGAAGTTGCCGGAGCTGACGGTACCTTTGAGCTCGCCTGGCGTTGTGCCCGTCCTAATGCCATCGTCACCATTGTCGCGCTCTATGAGAAAGAACAGATATTGCCCCTGCCGTGGATGTATGGCAAAAACCTGACGTTCAAGACCGGCGGAGTCGATGCCTGCGACTGCGACAGAATCATGCAGCTTATTTCGGAAGGCAAGATTGACACCACCAGCCTGATAACACACCGCTACCCTCTCAGCCGTATTCAGGAAGCCTACGACCTGTTCGCCTCGCGGGAAGACGGTGTCATCAAAGTCGCCATACTTCCGGATTGAAATTCATTATATTGCAATTGAAAAAACATTGCAATATATAAATGCTTTTTGCGAAATTTTTCCTATGTTTGCATCCGTATAGCGTTCTATTCTCAGATTCCTGACAATACCGGTTGAAACATTGCAAGCTTAAAAGCCATTAAAAACGTGATTGGATTGAAATATTACAGGAATATGCCGATGAAGCGACACTTTGCATAATTTTGCCTCCAGATAATTACCAACTTCTAATACTATTAATATTATGGCAATAAATCTTCAAAAAGGCCAGCGCATTGAGATCGGACTCCAAAAGGTAGGAGTAGGTCTTGGCTGGGACCCCAACACAAGTACCGGTTACGACTTTGACCTTGACGCATCGGCATTCATGCTCGGACAGAACAAAAAGCTCCCCTTAGACGAGTTCTTTGTCTTCTACAACAATCCCGTTTCGCCTGACAAGGCTGTGGAATCATCAGGCGACGACCTGACCGGCGGCAACAGCGACGGTGGCGACGACGAGACCTTGACGGTGGATTTGTCGAAGGTAGACCCCCGTATCTGTGAGATTATCTTCACTGTCACGATACACGAGGCCGAACAGCGACGTCAGAACTTCGGGCAGGTACACAACTCCTACATCCGCATCTACAACGCTCTGACAAACGAGGAGATCGCCAAGTATGATCTTGACGAAGACTTCTCTATCGAAACAGCCGTTGAGTTCGGCCGCCTCTACAAGCGTAACGGCGAATGGAAGTTCGAAGCTATGGGCAATGGCTACAAGGGTGGCCTGCAGTAC
>JAICZO010000170.1 GCA_029057255.1 Muribaculaceae bacterium
GAGCTGATTGCCGACAACGATAACCTCCGCAAGCTGAGTCGACGGTTTTAGCTTGACATTAAACCTTGAGCGCTCGTCTTTTTTAATTGTCACCGGCATCTCACATTTCTCGAAGCCCACCGAAGAGAATACTATAGTGTACTTACCCTCCGGCGCACTGAGATGATATAGACCTTTTTCATTAGTTGAACAGTAGTAGGAAGTCCCCTTGAGCAATACGGTAGCATAATCTATCGCCTCACCGTCGAGCGAAAGCACCTTGCCGGAAATCATGCCGGCACTCTCCCGTGCTACCGCACTTATTGACATTACTAAAAACGTGACAAACAGCAAAATGTATCTTCTACAAAATGACATATCTATATTAATTTATAACTTCTTGCAAATTTTTGTGCAAAGTTCGTAAATATAGAGTCTGTGGTCAATACCCTATTTTAGGTATTGGAAGATAGGTCGGCAAACACGAAAGCAGGAGATAAACACCCTATGATTAGTGTTTACCTCCTACTCTATTTTGTTACGAAAAGAGATGTTTATGCCATCAACTCGGAAACAGGATTGAGTTAAAACAGCGCCGCATCATCGTAATAATACATTTAGCGTATGATTATTTTAGATGCCTTTCCTCCCTGGCGGCGAATATATATGCCGGGGACGGCTTTGTCGTGGATTACAGGCCGTCCTTGCAGGTCGAAGTAATCAGCCTTACCGTTGTTGTCAGCGGCCTCGACGGTAGCCATACCCGAGAGCGATGATACGTCGGCTCGGAAGAAGGACTGGCTGTTTACGCCGGCGTCGATCTGCGGACCGGCCATATAGTTGCCTGCTTCCGCGTTGTAGCTGAAGAATACGGTATTGAGCGTGTGTGTCGCATCGACGTCCGTGTAACGGCGGAGTATTGTAAACACGCCGTCGGCATCAGGCTGAATGATAGCGACAGTTTTCAGGTTACCATACGCAGGCACTGCGCAGAGAGGAAGAGGTGTGCCATCGGTGGAAGTGATGTTAGAGCTAACTTTCATCTTGACAATATCGTCTGTAGCCTCAATGACATCAACATTATATAATTGCGTGCTGCGGCCGACAACATCCGAGGCCAAGACGAACGGGCACGATACCGTGCACCCTTCCGGTATTGCCACCTGTGTCAGTGCGCAGCCTCGGAATGCCTCGTAGCCTATTTGTTTTACGGTCGAGGGCAATGCAATCTCAGTGAGTGCCGGACAGTTGTCAAATGCGCCGCCGGATATGCTCTCCAGGTCATCAGGGAATGTAACTGTGCTGAGTGACGCGCAGTTATGGAAGCGAGAGTAAAGCCGTCGCTGGCTTTTGGGGAGTATTACTTCTGTGAGATTGGGGCAATTCATGTAGTTTAAGTCCACAGTACCCGACGTTATGGCCGAAAGGTCAACTCTCTCGAGGGTAGTGCTGCCGTCCAAGCCCAGCGTACCTGTGTTGTCGAGAATTTTTGTGATAGTCTCGGGCAGCGTAAGAGACTTTATGGGGCAGCCTTTAAATGCGTCGGCGCTTATAGCTTTTACAGGCACCTGTCGCCCCTCGATTTCTACAAATTCGGGTATCACGACGTCGCCGCTGATTGTTGCCGGGTCCTGTGGCGCGATAATAGCTTCGTCGCCCCATGATGTAACTTTGAAACCGTCAATATCCTCTACAGGACTGCCCTGGCCGGGCACCGGCTCGATTCTGAGGCAGACAAGGTTGCCATCGACCTCAACATAGAGAGCCACGACAATATATCCCGAACCGAGTTCGAGCACCACGCAGTAGCGATCGTCTTTGGTGCGGAAATTCGGACCGAGCTCGAAAGTCATATTTTCGTCCGGGTAGATGCGGTCGCGTGTATCGTCCTCAACCATCAGGAAGGGCGTGAGGCGATTGCCTTCGGAGTCGAAAACATTAAATTTGTCGAGATGCAGACTGCATTTGTCCGTCGCCTTGCTTACGCTTGCCCACACGCAGCCGGGGTTGTTGCCGAGGCTGAAATTAGTAGAATAATCGGGGGACTCAGCCGGCACGATGCCGCAATTCAGATTGATTCGCTCCAGGTTCTTTGTATAGCGCAACCAGTAGTTCTGCACACTGCGCCCCTGCCAGCCGTCCGCAAGGGTCATCTCACTGATTTCGGCATATTGGAGAGCCGAGCCCCGGAGTTCCACATCATATGTTTTACCCTCGTGGGCAACAGTCGGCACAAGAGTAAACGCGCCGGTGTATTCGCCCTCGGCGGGTTTCTCGATTTGAACGGTGTTTTCCGATGTCTCGCGATAATTTACTCCGTCGACGACAAAGGTCCGGTTCTGTGCCGACAGCATCATCGGCATAGCCACAGCAATGGCCATTGCGCTTCGTAAAAGTAAAGATATTTGCATAGTAATTATTAATGGTTTAGTAATCACTGATTTAACTAAGCATCTCTCAAAGGCAAGAGATTCAGTACACAAAAATAGTGATTGCAATTGATTTTATATGCTAACAAATGTTAACGCGCAGGTTAATAAGGTATTTATACCGCCATCGCGGCCACTTCCCGAAACGACAGCTGCAAATAATTACTCAGGTTTTCGTATTTTTGTGCACTCAAACAAAAAGTATGGAGAATATATATACACCCTTTGCACGCCCGATGTATGTCATGACCAAAGCCGCCGGCTCGTCATGCAATCTCGCATGCAAATACTGCTACTACCTCGAGAAGAACAATCTATATAAAGACCGCCAGCCCGACAAACGCTTCATCATGACTGACGAACTGCTGGAGAAGTTCGTTCAGATGTATATCGAATCGCAGACAACTCCGCAGGTGCTGTTCTGCTGGCACGGCGGCGAGTCGCTCATGCGCCCACTGTCATTCTATAAAAAGGTGGTGGAGCTGCAGCAGAAGTATGCAGGGGGGCGCATCATCGACAATACCATACAGACAAACGGCACGCTGCTCACCGACGACTGGTGCCGTTTCTTCAAGGACAACAACTGGCTTGTGGGCGTGTCGATCGACGGCCCGCAGGAGTTCCACGACGAATACCGCAAAAACAAACTTGGCGCGCCGTCGTTCCGCAAGGTCATGCAGGGCATCGACCTGTTGAAGAAGCACGGTGTCGATTGGAATGCGATGGCTGTCGTCAATGACTTCAACGGCGACTATCCGCTCGACTTCTATCATTTCTTCAAAGAAATAGAGTGCCGATACATACAGTTCACACCTATTGTCGAGCGTATTTTACCCCGCAGGGACGGCCGCAATCTTGCATCGCCGATGGACATAAACGATATTCCGCCGGCCGACTTTTCCGTATCGCCCGAGCAATGGGGAAACTTCCTGTGCACCATTTTCGATGAGTGGGTGCATAACGATGTCGGACAATACTTCATCCAGATTTTCGATGCCACCTTGGCCAACTGGGTCGGAGAACAGCCCGGAGTGTGCAGCATGGCAAAGACGTGCGGACATGCAGGAGTGATGGAGTACAACGGCGATGTCTACTCTTGCGACCACTTCGTTTTTCCGGAGTACAAACTGGGTAACATACGCACTCAGACACTGATTGAGATGATGTTCGGCGAGCGGCAGCAGAAGTTCGGCAACGACAAGTACGCCACCCTGCCGGGACAGTGCCGCAACTGCCGGTATCTTTTCGCATGCAACGGTGAGTGCCCCAAGAACCGCTTTGCCGTCACGGCCGACGGCGAGCCCGGGCTGAACTATCTCTGCGCCGGCTACCACCGCTTCTTCGAGCACGTGGCCCCATATATGGACTTCATGGCAAACGAACTGAAGAATCAGCGCTCTCCGGCAAATGTGATGAATCACAAGTTTGACTAAAGACATCAACAAATACGGCGCCCCTTGAGCCTGTAGGCTCAAGGGGCGCTGTCATTTATCTGGTCTTTTGGAACGGAAGCACCGGCAGACCCGTTTTTCCGTAAAGATTTCCGTCAGGATTGTCAGCCCAGTTATACCTTATTTCAAGTATCTCCTGAGGACTCTCGAGCATGATGCACCTGTCGGCGGTCATCTCGGCCTTCGGTCTCAACCATGAGCCGTCGGCGACTCTGACGATGATACCTTTGGGTTTTCCGGCGACAGGGATAACGGAGCCATCAAAGCGTATCTCCGCTTTGGTGCCCTTGAACGCAACGGACGTAGGGCGCGGAGCTGTAGCCTGCACCTTCTTGCCGTAAGTATCCCTGAGAGCTAACAGCGACAGACGGCGTGCCACTTCCTGCTTGTTCTTGGGGTGGATGTCGTCAGCCTCTCCGATGTCGACGGCCGTTGCCATCCCGGTATTTTTCAGCTTCAGAGCCTCCGTCTGAGCCTGGCGGAGTGCCGCCCAGTCAGAGCCGGGCTGCACCGGCTGATGCGGCAGGAAACCTGCCAGCTGGACGAAGTAGAAAGGCATATTTTCCTTGCCGAAGAGTGTGCGCCAGTCCTCGATCATACGGGGGAAGAGGCGGGAGTACTGCTCTGCCCTGCCGACGTTGTCGCAGCCCTGATACCATATCACACCGGCAATGTCGATGTTTCTCAACGGATGCACCATCGCGTTGTAGAGCACCGACGGCGACCGGAAATAGTAGGGAGCCTGCGGGCGCGGGTTGCGGCCGTAATCGAAGGCGGCTTTATAGTTCCATTCGCCGCTGATATTCAAGGTGGTGACACCGTCGCTCACATTCATCTCCTCGGGGAATCCCCATATGCCGCCGCCCCCGCCGTTGTCGGTGACGCGGACACTTATCAGGAGCTTGTCGCCGACAAGTTCTGCCGGAATCTCATACTGTCGCAGGCGGTCATAGACCCATGTCTCGCCGACCTTGGTGCCATTGACAAAGGTAAGGTCGCCGTCATCTATCCTTCCCAACGAAAGGGTGAGGGCTTTGTTCCTCAACTCCTCGGGGAGGACTACCTCGCGCTGGAACCATACGACGCCGTCGAAGTCAGGCAGCACCGACTTCTCCCAATACATCGGGAGGTACATCGTCTGCCATCCCTCGTACAGCTTGCTGACATCGAGGTCACAGGACTCGCGCTCGAGCTTCTCCCACGCCGCCAGCCTGTCGCTGTAGTCGGCATAGGCCCTGTCGCCGTGCGCGGCATCATAGTCCACCGCACTGCAGTCAAGGTCGCCGATAGCCTTGCAGCTCTCCATCGGAGTCCACGCCTCGGCGGGAGTGCCACCCCATGAGCAGTCAATCACGCCCACGGGTATTCCCCCGAGATTGTCGCTCAGCTCGCGTGCGAAGAAATAAGCTACCGACGAGAAATTATCGACCGTACCGGGCGCCGCCTTCCGCCATCCGCCCATATTGACCACAGCCTCGTGCCGGGGTGTCGTGGCGATATGGCGGTTTATCTGCAGGAGCCTTATCTGAGGATAATTCACGGCGCCGGCTATCTCGGCCTCAAAATTGTTTACATGCCCCCATCCGGCAAGAGGCATTTCCATGTTTGACTGACCGGAGCAGAGCCATACTTCGCCGGAGTAGATGTCCTGCAGAGTCTTTGTCGAACCGTCGCTGTCGCTTATGCTTATCGAGAACGGGCCTCCCGCCCCGGGCGTGGGGATTGTTATGCAGAATGCCGAATCACCACCGGCGACAGCGCTGTACTCGCGGCCCGCATCCCATGATGCCCGCGCGCGCACCGTTCCGCTTGCCTTGCCTGTGATTTTCAGGCGGCTGTTGCGCTGTACGACCATACTGTCGGCGATGCAGCGGTCGACAGTGACGGCGGCCTCGGCGGCCGACGATGCCGTAGCGACGACAGCGAGTGCTAATAAAAGTTCCTTCTTCACTTTGCGCTATGATTTTCAATTATCTGACGGTTTATCTCGCGGATACGCTTCTCGTCGATTTTGATGACTTTGCGGTCATAAGTCATCAGACCGTTCACTTCGATCTCGACATCGGTGGTCTGAGTGTATACCGCACCCACAAACCAGTCGTACGAAAGCTGATTGAGGAAGTTGGCATATCCGATATACTGGTCGGTCAGCTCTGCCGGCGTCTTGCAGTTGATGTAGCTGAACTCCCTGTCGGGCGCCCATATATGTCCGTCGACAATCATGCCTATGCCGCCGTATTCGCCCAGCACATTGGCGCGCTTGGCATCATAGACATGCGTCACGGGAGGCGAGGGATAGCTGTGAGCGTCCACCATGTCGCCGCAGGGGTAATGGTTGCCGCCGCTGGCCGGATTCACCAGGCGCGAGGGGTCGTAAGCCTTCGTCCAGTCGGCTATCTCCTTGGTCTTGAACTGGCCCCATGCCTCATTGAAGGGCACCCACACGGCTATGCAGGGATAGTTGTAGAGAGCGTCCATAATCTCTTTCCACTCCTTGCGGTATGCAGCCTCGCTCTCGGGCGTACGTACCAGTTCCTCACCGTCGAAATAGTTGCGGCCCTGCCATTCGGGGTCCTTGTCGCCGCTGGGCATGTCCTGCCATACGATGATACCCTTGCGGTCGCAGTAGGTATACCATGCGGCAGGCTCCACCTTGATGTGCTTGCGGATCATATTGTAGCCCCAGTCGAGAGTCTTGTCAACGTCGTATACCATAGCCTCGTACGAGGGCGCCGTATACAGGCCGTCGGGCCACCAGCCCTGGTCGAGCAGTCCGAAATGGTACAGGTCGCGGTTGTTGAGCTGCAGGCGCACCATACCTTTTTCACCCATCTTAGTGGAGAACTTACGCATGGCCGCATAGCTGCTCACCTTGTCGGTCGTTTTGCCGCCGGCGCTGACGCTCACTTCGAGGTCATAGAGATGCGGGCTGTCGGGCGACCATAGCTTCACATCGGCAGGCATGCTGATGACGACAGGCTGTCCGGCGACAGCCTTTCCTGAGGCCACGGTCTTGCCCTTGTCCTTGACGATGACCTCGGTCATACAGACCTCCGCCGCCCCTGTCGACTGCACGTCGACCGTCAGCGTATTGCGGTCGATGTCGGGCAGTATTCTCAGGTTTGAGATATGAGTTCTGTTGACCGGCTCGAGCCATACCGTCTGCCATATGCCTGTGACAGGCGTATACCAGATTATACCGGGTTTTGCCACCTGCTTGCCGCGGGGCTGGTACCCTGCATCGGTCGGGTCCCATACGCGGACGACGAGTTCGTTGTCGCCCTTGGCTTTGAGAGCCGGGGTTATATTGATGCTGAAAGGAGCATAACCGCCGGTGTGGCTGCCGACCTTGGCGCCGTTGACCCATACGTCGGCCTGCCAGTCGACAGCACCGAAGTTGAGCATGATGTCGCGGCCGCTCCACGACTTGGGCACCGCGAAGCTGCGCTTATACCACAGCGCTTTGTCGGCGCCGACTTCCTTGCCGACACCCGACAGGGCCGATTCGGCGCAGAACGGCACGAGAATCTCGCCCTGATATTCAGCCGGAGCCACAGCATCGGCGCTCACGATGGCATAGTCCCACAGGCCGTTGAGATTCTGCCATTCCTTACGTTCCATTATCGGGCGCGGATACTCCTGCCACACATTGGCGGGGTCTATGTTCTCGCCCCATGTTGTCATTATATTGTTTCCGGCCGGGCTGTAGGCCGAGGCAGCCTCAACCGCCCCGGCCAACAGTGCCGCCACAATCAATAATTTGTTCATGTCAATTACTTGTACTCTACAATTACTTCGTGCTGTCTGTCACATTTCGCCGCGGGAACCATC
>JAICZO010000171.1 GCA_029057255.1 Muribaculaceae bacterium
GCTCTGAAAAAAGAGAGCAAAGAACTTATCCGCGAGCTTAACAAACTCAACCCCGAAACGGAATACCTCTTCCGAAAGAGGCTTGACGACAATGAAGCACAGGAACGCGAGACTCTTGGTAAGATAAACTTCTTAGAAATAAAGATTCAGGAAATAAACGAAAAAGTCCTGTCTGCAAGGCGCGATGTGGCAGCCATGACTCCGAGAATAAACGAGAAGTCTGAATACTTGGCAAATCTGAAACTCAAATACCGACAAGTTTTCGTTCAGACCCGCCGCCGCAGATAACAAACCGTCATGGATCTGATACGCATATTCATAGACACCGCCTTCGCACGGGTAGCCCGACGCTACCTGAGCGACCGTGACGCCCGCACACCGCGTTTCTCGCTCGGAACCCTTGCTATCGACGAGCCAATGTTTATTGACCAATGCAGGATACGCCATCCCGAACTCTCCGACGACCAGATCCGTACCATCTACTCGCTTTTTCGTGATGAATGGTCACACAGCCCGGAGGCAATTGAAAGCGGCAGCAAAGACAATCCGAATATATTCAATGTTATCTTTCGGTTTACAGAAAAGGTTCTGCGTCTTGACTTCAACACACCGCAGGTGAGGTTCAATCATCTCTTTCGCTGGCGAGAAGTCACGCAGATGATTGGAGAAGACCTGCCGGTTGCTGCATTTCTGGCATACAAACACCGATACAGCTCTCGCCAAGGGTTGAATCTGTCCAATCCTGCCGATGACCGCGAC
Organism: Muribaculaceae bacterium; assembly: GCA_029057255.1. GTDB lineage: Bacteria > Bacteroidota > Bacteroidia > Bacteroidales > Muribaculaceae > CAG-873. The sequence continues at coordinate 760 of JAICZO010000171.1, forward strand.
ATCATCAATTTCTGCGGCTGGCCCACAATACTGCACAACGACAATCCGCATCTGAGACATATCTTCGAGAAACACGGACTGGCAGAGCTGCACAGCCATCTTAAGGCCTCGACTGACAATTTCGCCATAAGCTGGGTCAGCCTTATGAACAGGGTTGTGGACCGCGAAAAATCTTTTAGGAATCTTGCCCGCATCCACGACCGGTCAAGAGAGGAGGAGCTCGCAACCTTTCTACATGAAAACATCGTGGAAGCGGCATCGATAAGGCTCAATCTATGGAGATACCTTGATAGCAACTCCGACAAACCCGACAGTCGACTGACAACCGACACCGGCGACCTGCAGGCAGCGATTGACAGCCGATACAGAGATCAGCACCTCTATGACTATATCCCCTACGACGTCATATCGCCGATGGGAGTATTCGCCGGAGAGCGGCGCTTCCTCTTTGCTGTGTGCGAAGACATCCTGCGCAGAGGCAACGTTGCAGTCACCAACATGTTCTACCGCTATCTGCTCATCAAGAACCTGTTCCGGTCATTTATCATACAAGTCAACGACAACAAAGGCTTCAGCAACTTCAAGCGTTTTCAGGATCAGAAGTCTGTCATGCTGCTGCCCAAGCATAAAAAGCTGCTTGTCACACTCCCGTTCTGGGAGGCGTATAACTTCAACTATGTCCGACACATGGAGACCCGCATCGTGCCGTCGGATAAACTCGAGCACTTTAAGGGATATCTTAGAGACATCGAGAGCATAAGGGACACCGTCCGGCCGTCCGACAACCAAGAGAGCCTTGACTGGTCTTTTATATTCCATTTCATAAAGGTCAATATCGACACCAATCCGGCGGATGGCGCTACGCAGGATGCGAAACTGAAGACCGACATCTTCAGACAGAGCACGGCACTTAAACGCCTCACCGAATCGGTAAAGTGGCGTGATAATGCAGCGGCATGCCTGCAGCGCATACGAGGCATCGATGCGGCGAGTTCAGAAATAGGATGCCGCCCCGAAGTTTTCGCACAGGCATTCCGCTATCTCAAGTCCGTGGGATTCAACGCGACATTCCATGTCGGCGAAGACTTCTACGACATCGTCGACGGCCTGCGAGCCATCCAGGAAGCAATATTGTTTTTAGGGCTGGAGAGCGGCGACCGCCTCGGCCATGCAATGGCACTGGGCCTGTCGCCCGAAAAGTTCTATTCGGAGCGCCACAACACCATAGCGCTCCCGAGGCAGTGGATGCTTGACAACGTCACATGGCTGTATTTCAAGAGCCGCGTGTATGACATACGTCTCTCACCCGAGACAGAGAACTTCCTGCTCACGGTATTCCGTCAATTGAGCTTCAGCATAGGCTACGCGTCGAAGGGCGATCCGGTCGACATCTACGACTACTACTGCTCTATGCAGCTGAGGGGTGATAATCCGAAGATATACTTTCAGGATTTGCAGCATGCGGTTGCCGACAACGACGACACATGGCGGCACTACGACCGCATCCGCAATGAATCATGCGACCAGATAAGGCTTTACAACCCCAAAGCGATACAGCTTCTTAAAGAATATCAGACAGAACTGAGGATAAAAGAGAACGGTCGCAAAATACAGTCGTTCTGCGTACCGAAATCATATGCAGGCACCGTACGGGACATGCAGGAAGCCATGATAAGCAGAGTATCCAAACTCCGGCTCGGCATAGAGTGCTGTCCGTCGTCGAACGTCAGAATAGGCTATTTCCACCGCTTTGACGAGCATCCCATACTGCGGTTCTTTCCTCCCGGAGAGCACAAAGCCAAATATCCGCTCACAGTCACCGTCAACACCGACGACCTCGGTGTATTCTCCACGTCACTGCCTAACGAATTCTCTCTACTTGCGCTCGGACTCATGAAAAAACGGGATGCCGAAGGGAAGCACATCTACTCCTCTGAAGAAGTATACGACTGGATTGAAGACATAGTTGTCAACAACTCCAAGTATTGTTTCAGAAACCGATTCGGATAAATCAGAAATGTTATGATGAACGTATTGTATGTAGCGCTCGGCAGTGCTGTCGGCGGCGCCTGCCGGTACGGGGTGTCGCAGCTTGTAGGGCGTCACTTCGCCGGCGCTTTCCCGCTGGGGACCTTCCTGGTCAACGTCGTGGGGTGTCTGCTCATCGGCCTGCTCTACGGCTGGCTCGACCGCGGCATGCTGCCGAGCCCGACAGCCCGCCTGCTGCTCATCACCGGCTTCTGCGGAGGCTTCACCACTTTCTCGACCTTCGCTCACGAGAACTATCTGCTCTTCGGCTCGGCTCACGGCCTGCCGGCCGTCGCTCTCTATGCCGGGCTGAGCTTCGCCGCGGGGCTTGTCATGGTGTACTTCGGTCATAAGCTGGGCGGTATGCTTTGACAGCCATTTGCATATATCAAAAAAAAGAATTATCTTTGCGGTCGATTTCGTAATCTCTGGCAGGACATGCAGCCTGCGAATATTGCGAGCAATGTTAACATTCTAAATCAATTACATCAATGGATTTGATTAAAATTGCTGAAGAGGCTTTTGCCACCGGCAAAAAACACGACGAATTCTTCCCCGGTGACACCATCACCGTGGCTTACCGAATCAAAGAAGGTAACAAGGAACGTATCCAGCAGTACCGCGGTGTCGTTATCCGTATCTCAGGCGAAGGCGCCAAGAAGCGCTTCACCGTGCGCAAGATGAGCGACAACATCGGTGTTGAGCGTATCTTCCCCATCGAATCGCCTTTCATCGACTCGATCACCGTCAACAAGCACGGTAAAGTACGTCGTGCAAAACTCTATTACCTCCGTGCCCTCACCGGCAAGAAGGCTCGTATCAAAGAGCGTCGCCTGAAAAAATAATAGACGCCCTTTCTGATACAACGAAAGAAACGGCGGAGAGCGTTTACCTGTCTGACAGGCACGCTCTCCGCTTTTTTTGTGTCCTCACCAGCTCTGCCGCTGTGTGAAATGCTGTGGCATGCGGGCGGTGGCAAGGGCCGATGTGCGGATGACATGCAGGGCTATGGCGCGTGTCATCAGTATGTCGTCGTGGCGTCCGTCGCGCGCGGCATAGGCGCCGTTTGGCAGAGAGCGGTATGTCAGCAGCTCGTTGCAGGCCTCGGGGTCGCGCTCGACATATGTGGCGTCGCGCACGGCCTCGATGAGTCCGGCGATGAGCATGGCTTTGGTGGAGCGGTTGGTGTGGAAGCCCACACGCGTGGTGCGGGTGCGTGTCAGGGTGTCGAACGACTCGCGGCGGTAGATGTTGGGGTACTCCTCGGCCAGCCTCGAGAGGATGAACAGGTTGGAGTCGGACGAGCCGCCGTAGTCTGCCGTCTCATAGGTGTTGCTCTCGATGACCAACAGTGCCGTGTTGTAGTACCGTGCTACGGCGACGCTCTTGCGGGCGAGGATGTCGTGGTCGACGTGTCCGCGCCACTGGGCAACCACCGTCGGCACGGCAGTGTCGGCACGCAGCACGGCTATCACCGACCAGTCGCTCGAGGCCGAGCGGCCGCCGACGTCGACTGCCGCCACATAGCGTGCTCCGCGCTGCGGTCCTTCCCATACTTTCATCTTGCCTTTGCTGTCGGGCGTGAAGCGCTGCCCGGCGGTGTCGACGTCGCCGGTGACGTGCTCGCGGTCGATGCGTGAGCGCAGCACTTCGACCGACGCTGCCGAGAAGACGCTGTCGCTGCTGTCGGTGAAGGCCTCGATGTCGTCGGCCGGGAACTCGGCGTTGAGACGGCTGAGGCTCTCGAACTCGAGTGTCTTGTGTCTGTACCACAGTATCTGCCCGCTGTCGCAGCCATGCTCCCACAGCTGCCGCTCGTAGGGTGTCATTGAGCCGAGGACTGCCGCGGGGTCGGGGCATGGCAGGCGGTAGTATGCAATCTCGTTCCAGGGCACGAATACAGCCCGCTTGTCGCTCTTGCCGGCTTTGGCGCGCAACCATTCGGCATGGAAGAAATCGCCTACGCCTCGCGCTGTCGACTCCACCACCACGAGCGAGTAAGGCAGCAGGCAGATGCCGCCGCAGACGGCCTGCATCACCGCTTCGGGCGTACGGGTGCGGGAGCTTGGCCAGTAGGCTGTCTCGCTCAGGTGCGCCATCGCATAGTCGGCGCCGCGGATGCTGTCCGGCTTCTCGCCCGAGCCTATGGTCACGCGGCAGTCGCGGCCCACAATCACACGAGTGTTTGTCGAGCGCTCGTAGGGCTTGAAGCATGGCGGCGCGTCGCCCTCCCACATGTCCTCGGGGTAGCTGCCGAGCATCTTGGCGTACATGCCGCGGATGCCTGCCGCCGTGTCGCGCACATGGGCGCAGATAACGGAGTGCCAGTTGCGCATGTGGCACGACTGTATCCAAGCCATATACATCTGCACGAGTGTCGAGCCGCCCCACTGCCTCGCCTTGAGAAGAATCATGCGCATCGGGCGCCCGGCAAGGCGGTCCTGCTCGAGGATGCCGAGCACGCGGCGCTGTGGCGCGTTGAGCACGAAGGGGATGTCGCGCGACGACTGTTTGTCCTTGACTCTGACGCATGTTGCCGCCCAGTACTCGAAGTCGTGCCGGCATCTGAGCCTTCGCCACGCCGTGCTGTCGGCCACGACGGTCTTGTAGAGCGGGTCGGAGAACATAGTATCGGGCACGGCGGCGCGCGGCAGCCCGTCGACGGGCGTCTTCACTTCAGTCCTTGCGCCGAAGCTGCCGCGCCCTGTCAGCGGGTCGTAGACATGCAGCTCGCGGGCACGCCGCCGCAGGGCGTCGTGACACATAAGCAGTCTGAGAGCATCGTCGGTCGGGGTCATCGCAGGTCAAGTATGAAAAAACGGAACATGAAATCGGCACTCACATCTCCGCCCAACGACAGCCTGAGCCGACGGCTGTGGCGGTCGGGCAGGCTGAAGCCGAGCGGACTGCGGCATGCGCCCGACACTCCGGCAGAGACGACCGGGCGGAGCGACTCGCCCGTGATGCCCGCCGCCTCGGCGTCAAACCTGAATCCGGCCAGCTCCGACGCCGTCATAAACACCCGTACCGCCGAGGGCAGGACAGCGGCAGCGCCGCCCGCCTCCGTGTCGACCGAAAGAGCGACGCGGCAAGTGTCGGCGGCAAACTCCCGGCAGAGGCGCACGGGACCGGAGGGGGAGCTGCCGTAGGGTTCGCCGGCGACGACAGCCACGCCGGTCAACAGCGGCGACGTGCGGTCGTAGCGACGCCATCCGTAGTCGCGGCAATAGACAGCCGACGTGCCGTCGGTACGCACAGCCCACAGCTCGCCGCGCGAGGCGTTCCATGCCAGGGCTGCGAAGTGCGACGCGTCATCGAAGTGCGCCACCTTGCCCGACGCTCCGATACCGACAAGGACGGGACCCGCGCCGGCAGTGTTGCCGACGAGGGCGAAGACCTCGCCTCCGTCGGCCTGCGCGAGGGCGTCAGGGCGCGAGATGCCGTCGGCGCACAGACGCCTGGTCGACAGCGACATGCGGTTCTTGCCCACGCCGACCGAGAAAATACCCGCTGCGGCTCCGGCGATAAAACGGCAGCGGCCGAACTCCCATGACTGGTCCGCGGCCGCGCGCGCCAGCAAGGCACGCACTTCGCCGCCGCCGAGGCGAGAGAAGACATCGGCGGCAAGAGGATTGTCGGCCGGAGCCACCGCCACCATGTCGGGATATGACTCGCTCGGAGCGTCCGCGACCGCAGCCGGAGCCGACGACACCGCCGCAAGAGTCAGAGGCACGGGGCTCTCGGCGACGTACACGGCAAAGCGGCCGCTCTCGTCGGGCGTCAGAGCGAAGCTGCGCGAATATATCTTTGCGCCCGTGTTCACCGTCACCGTCAGCTCGGTGGCATCGGGCGAGGGATAGCTTATCACCGGCCACAGCGACTGCGACATGCCCGAGGCAAAGGTGTCGGTGCGGGTCACGCCCTTGCCGTTGCCGAAGCGCACGACAGTAGTGACGGTGCAGCTGCCGACCGATGTGCCGCCGCTGAACACCGCCGCCGGGTAGCCCTTGTACCGCTGCGACGTGATATTCCCCCAAGCCACCGTCGAGGCGTCGGCCGCGCAGCACCCGGCGCTGAAGGTGTGCGGCGCCGACAGCGTCACCTCATGCACCGGAGCCACGGGCACACGGCGGCGCAGTGCCGCCGACAGCTGACGGGCGACCTGTGCCGGGTCGGGGTCGGCCGAGCAGTCGACCGTCACCGAGCGGCCGCCGCCCGCGTAGGGATTCACGATGACAGCCACGCGCTCCTCGATGCTGTCCATGCGGGCCAGAGCCTTCATGACCGTACGCCGTGACGCGCCCTTGAAATCGCTGCCGAGGCCACAATGACGCCCCGGCAGACCGACCCTGATGAACGGCTCTGTCGGGTCGGACGCCCTCCCGACGATAACCCTCCCCTCCATATCGGGGTTGTAGGGATGAAAGAGTGGCGACATGTATATCTCGGCCGACGCCACCGCGGCTGCAACAGCATCGGAGGCCGCCGGAATCTCCACCGTCGGGCGCCATGTGTATGCCGAAATGGTGTAGCCGTCGAGATGGCGGCGGTTGGCCGACATCACAGGCACTGTCGACGCACACTGCGCCCCCGACACATGCCCGACAAGCACGGCAGGCGACGTGAAGAGCACCCTGCCGCCGCTGTCGCGCAGGCGGTAGCGCATCAGCGCGGGCTGTATCATCACCCCCGTTGCCGAGGCCGAGGCACACAGCGAGGCATAGGCACGCTCAAGGTCGCCGGTGACGGCGCTCTCGTCGCGCATATCGAGCCTCGAAGCCCCCTGGTATGTGGCGCTCAGCTCGCGGTCGGGCACGGTAGTGCTGAGCAGACCCGCCGTGGCGGCGACAAAACCGATAGGCGGGTACTCATAGTCGACAGGCG
>JAICZO010000172.1 GCA_029057255.1 Muribaculaceae bacterium
GGGATTAATTGCATATCAATCATTTAGCGGTTTTACAACACTACAGTCAGAGAGCCAGGTATCATAGTATGACTTGATTTTACCGTACGAGTTGTCAATAAAGTAAACCTGACGGTCAAGCATTACTGCTAAAATCATCGCGTGCAGGCGCGTTGAATATATCTTTTTATATGACGCGAGCTGCTCGGCTCCGCTGTCAGTCATCACTCTCCTGTATACTCTCCGATATAGGTAATGCACTGCGCGGTCTCTTAAAGCTCTACTGATGCGCCACAACCTATTGGCCTGTACCATCAAACTATTAAACCGGCGTTCTCCAGGCAAAAGACTCTCCATCGGCGCCCAGTCATGAGTATCGTAGTCTGACTCCGGAATGACGACACTCTCTGTTGACCGCTCCTTGTCTCCGCGGCAGAAATACAGGCAACCCCGCTCCGGCTGCTTTGCAGCTTTCTCTACAAGATATTTTTCATTCATGCAAAAAGCCATATCCGGAACCATCATGACTTCATTACGAAAGTACTTTCTTGCATAATCATACGACGCCTTGTCTCTTGCGAGAATAGTCAGATTGGGGAAACCTGACAGATACTCGGCATCGGCAGTACGAGTTGCCGCATCCTCATAGAAAATTGAGCAAGGCATTATGATAATGCGATGATTGCGGTTGGGGCGTATACCATCGAGAACTTCCTGCCATGCTCTGCGCCAAAGGTCTCCGAAATACCCTCCGCCAGTGACAAGAATCATAACGTCGTCAGGCAATACAGTTTTCGGATAGTTGCTCCATGAGCATACTCCACGACATTTATGTGGCGCTCGCTTGAGTAACTCAATCTCGCCATTCCATATAAGTGTATCACCTACGTTGTTATAATACGGAAGGCCGTATAGCACATAATCCCTATCTATAAGAGGGAGAACCTTGTCAATAAGAATCTGTTCGAGCTGACGCTTTTTCTCAAGTCCTGTCATTTCTTAACAACTCTGTAGATTCGACCTTTGACACCTCCGAGATAAAGCCTTATCGACCGTTGAGCTCTCGACAGACGGAATGCTGCCATCTCAGTCGTGGTCAATGTAGCATTACTCTCCTCTAATTTCGTGTTAAAGAAAGCTTTAAGCTTGGGATTAAGCCATGTATTACGGCCGGGTACAATCTCGGTCTGCATCTCTCTGTCGCGGATATCTCCATACCTTGTATTATTCAGGCCGGGAATATAACCCAAGGTCAACAGCATATGTCCGTTATAACAGTGTGCAATAGGACACTTCCCTATAGGCTCTGACGGGAAAGCGCTATCCGGATATGCGAAAACATTTTTAAGAGTACCGCATCCATAACATTTAGTGACATCTCCTGTCGTAAGATCGATATAGCATCCCCATGCTCCGGCATAGCAGAAAGATTCCTGTTTCTTGCCAAAAATAGTCTTCTTGAACTCCCAGAATGTCGAGCCGAATCTGCTCCACGCTCTGTCATATTCATCCATCGGCAGTTTTGTCAGATAATCAATACCGGAAGTACGGTCATCGCGGGCGATTGACAGATGTGGCAATGCTCCGAAGTTCTTCATAGAGAACTCCATGACTTCATCAATGTACGGGATGAGTTCATCCGACGGAGTTATCTCGATATTTGCCGAGCCTCCGGCTTCCCATATACGGCGTACATTATCAGCAAACAGCTCCAGTTTACCTTTCGATTTCAATTCAAGATAATGGAATGAACATTTAAACTCCACCCTCTCGAACAAATCACGGGGCCATGCAAGAAACTTCTCAAGTACCGGAGTAACTGTAAGATTGGTCACGACTTCCGCATAGTGTCCTTGCTCAACTACGGCTCTTACATACTTGTCAATATCCTTTACAAGCAAAGTCTCACCATCCGCACAGAAGTTGGTATAGGCACAACCGCCTATACGCTCTTTTCTCAAAGCATAGCCTACTTGCTCGGGGGTATACTTCATTTCAGGCTGTATACCTTCAAAATGTACGGGGCGCTGGCCGAGATCGCAATAATGACAACGCAGATTGCATATCGACATCGGAATCCGGAACAGTAATATTTTCTTTATTTTATCCATAACTGGTGGTAAAAAACGCTTTAAACTTCTCATCCCAACTTGCTGAGCCGAGACCGCACGGGGGCAAGACACAGCTTGGTCGGGGTATAGAAAAATGTGGCGGCGAGGGTGAATAGCCGCTGTTTGAGTGAGGTGCGCTTGCTCTGCACGGCTGCGGGCATATAGCTGCGGAGCACTCTCTGAAGGTGACGGATGCGGCTGTCGCGCCCGTAACCGGTGCGGATGGCGGTGTAGAGAAGCCATACGTAGCAGTCGATGCGCTGGCGCTCGGCATACACTGCATAGCGGGGATACGCGCAGCGGCATTGCGACAGAATGCGGTCCCACACAAGGTGAAGGCTGTAGGTGTCGCCGCCGAAGGGGCGGTTGGTGATGCTGCTGCGGTTGTCGCGGTAGTGGTAGAAACGCGACTCGAGGATACCGACGGTATCTATCGCATTCAACAGTCGCCAGGTCATCATCACGTCTTCGCCGTAGAGTATGTCGGCATCGAAGCGTGAGCCGGCGTAGCAGCGTGCTCTGACAAGCTTGGCCCACAGCGACGATGTTATGGCACGGCTGTCGAGAAAGAGTCTGACGGCCCGGTCGCGGCCATACACCGCAAGTCCGTCACGAAACTCGATGTCGCGGCTGTAGCTTTGGCCGATGCGCCCGGCGATAACTGTATCGAGATTGTGTGTCTGCGCCGTTACGAGCATTGTCTCTATCATTTCAGGCTCAATCCGGTCGTCGGAGTCGACGAAGAGTATATAGTCGCCGGTGGCAAGGTCGAGAAGACGGTTGCGGACTGCGGCAATGCCGGCGTGCGCTGCCGGGTGGTACTCTACGCGGCTGTCGCGCCGTGCGTATTCAAGGCATATATCCGGACCGGCGTCTGTCGACCCGTCGTCGGCCAGGACTATCTGCAGCCGGCCGTAGCTCTGACCGATTATACTGTCAAGGCACTCCCTCAGATAAGGAGCCGTATTGTAGACCGGCACAAGCACCGATACTGTCACTTCAGGCGACATTTGCTCTTGTAGTACCACCGCCCGACGCGTCCAAGGGGGGACAGCATCCCGACGAGAAACCGGTAGCGGCGGGGCTTGTAATCTGCCCGTCCGCCGGATATGGCACGGAAGGCGACATAACGGAGTGCATAGCGCACAGCCTCGCAGACGCCGTCGGAATTGTCGATCCGCCGGCCGTGATATATGACAAAGCCGCGGGGGTTGTCCCACATCAGACGGTATATGTTGCTGCTCAGACCGCTGGCCTGATACTCGCAGATGGTGAGCACTTTGTTGACAGCGAGGAAACCGTAGTCATTGCCGATGCGGTCATAGACCACGCACTCGGTGACGAACCGCTCTCCGTCGAGTTCAGGGAACGGGTAGCGTCGCGCAAGGTCGGTCTTGAAGACATATGACCGCTCGCCGCGACAGCCCGCTTTCTCAAACTCCCGAAGAGTGCCTGTCATCGGCGACTGAGGGAAGCGGCTGCCGTAGATGGCGCCTTCGGGCATCCGTTTCAGCGCCGCCATGCCGCAGAGACTGCTGTCTTGTGCCAGCACCTCTCTATATCTGACAATAGTCTCGACGCTGTCGTCCTCGAGCCAGTCGTCGGAGTCGACGGTGAAGAAGAGCTCGCCTTCGGCGAGGCTGAGCGCGCGGTTGTATGCCCGGTGCTTGCCTCCGTGCGGCTGCCTTACGTATCTGACCGCGAAGGGCGCTGTAGAAGCGAATTGTCTGACCGTCCGTTCGGTATCATCCGTCGACCCGTCATCCACCACCAGCCACTCGAAGTCCTGCTGACTCTGGCGCATAAGGCTGTCGAAGGTGCGGCGGAGTGTCGAGGCACGATTGTATGTCGGGGTGAATATGGTCAGAGTCATGCCTTCTTCTGTGACATATAAGTTCACAGCAATTCTATATAGTCGGCTGTCGAAATCTCGACTGCGGCGGCCAGGAGGCCGGGAAGCTCAACGACGAGGCGTTTTTTGCCTGAGCCTTTGAGCTTCAGCAGGCGCCCTTCTATGCCGTTGAGGGTGCCTTCACAAATCATCTTTATTGTGCTGCCGTACATCCCGGGGGTTATCTCGTCGATATGGAAGAATCGGGGTGTTCTGACTGTGCTGACTGCTGCGATGAATCGGTTCATGTCGGCTTCTGACACTGTCATCGGGGTGCAGTAGGCATGCCCTTTCAGGTATCTGTACTGTAGTGTCTCGGTGCGCATCACTGTTTCATCAAGGGTCTCTCTGTCGGAATGGACAAAGAGGAGGTCCTGGATGAAGGGTACTTCTTCGCGCACCTGCTTTCCGCCTTTTGTCACGACTCTGGTCCTCATCGGCGTGAACACTTCGAAGCCGGCTTCGGTGAGCATTTTGTAGGCCGGCTGTTTTGCATTTGCCCGCTTGAGGTCGCGCATCACAAACCAGCTTAAAGGTCGCTCGGGAGGGGTCGGGACAGCCAAAATCGCAGAGGGTTTTATCGCATACGAGCAATATCTCTATTCCTGCATGGATGGATATTTCTCTAATATCCACGCAGTTACAACGGCAGCTTCAAAAGCTGTACTATATCCAGTGATATTGTCTTTCACTGTCCTTGTTTTTGTCGCCGGTTTGTAGCCGGACTGCCGAGAGATTAATCAATCTCTTGCTAAGAGATACTTATCGGGTGCAAAGTTACGCATTTTTTTTGAGATAGACTGAATTACAGTTGAATTTATTCGCACATACTAATCTGTCAATCTCTTTATTGTGCGTAATTATGACGTAAAAATGCGCTGTGCTGCAACAATTAATTGATTATCAACACATAGAAAACGATAAGTATCTCTTAGCAAGAGAGATGGTTTTTTATTGGGGCTGCTCTCGCTTTTTCCTATAATGACGACAGTATGAGCGAGTTTGCCTTATCGACCAGTGATGTATCGAGCGATGCGAGGTAGATCCGTGTTGTGGCTTCGGAGTCGTGCCCCATCCCCTCGCTTATGATGCTCAACGGTATGCCTTTGGCTTGTGCGGCCGAGGCCCAGCTGTGCCGTGCCACATACATCGTCAGCGGCATTTCGATTCCGGCCATCGCTGCTATTTTCTTAAGGTTTCGGTTGATTGTGTATCCGGCATTTCGGTATGCGTTTCTGGGGTCGGCCTGCTTGTTTCTTATGATAGGCAGCAGGTAGGGGTTGTCGGCTGCGGGATACTCGTCGATTATGGCCTGCATCTCCTTGGTCCACGCTATCTCGAGCTGCTGGCCGGTCTTGCGGCGCCTGTACACTATGTGGCTGCCCACCATATCCGCCTTCCTGAGGTATGCCATGTCGACAAAGCTCATGCCTCTGAGATAGAAACTCATCATAAACATCTTGCGGGCAAAGTCGAGTGCGGGAGTGCGCGATAGGTCAAGCTCCTTTATCCGCTTTATCGCTTCGATCGGCAGTGCTCTTTTATGGGTCTTGTCGACTCCGGTATAGACGTGTCTGAAGGGGCTGCGGTTCTCTGTAATGCCCTCCTCTACCGCTCTGTTGTATGCCGCGCGCAGTATTCTGTTATAGAACGACATCGTGTTGGGCGTGATACCGCGGGCGCGCATCCAGGCTTCGTAAGACTCGACAGTGTCGGCCGAGAGGCTGTCAAGCAAGACGTCACGTCCTCGGCGGAAGTGGCTGAAACTGGCCAGCGCCGCACGGTAGGTCTCGGCAGTGCGCACACGTCCGTTGCGGAGATGCTTATCAGCGAGTTTCGCCATGTATGCGAAGACGGTGTATTCTCTCACATACCTCTCATATTCCTCCACTATATCATCGGCCGTATAGTCGCGCCCTCGGCTGTCGAAGTCCATGACAATCCGCCGGATACGCTCCACATCCCGCTCTATGCCGATGCGAACTTCTGTCGTGTGGTCGGCTCTGCCCGGGACGGCGCCGGGCACGACAGTCGATCGTCGGTCGTTCCACTCGGCAGCATACAGCGCATAGCCTGAGATGATTTGTCTCACCTTACGGTCGTGTACAATCAGATACGATACAAGCCCCTCGCCATCCGCAAGCGCAGGGGGCATAAATTTGATTTTTACATTAGCCATTGCAGTGTTTTTTTCCTTGAAGTTACTGCAATCAACCGTGCCGCCGTATAAATGTATGTATATTCCCCGGCCATAGCCGACTCTATGTCCGGATATTTTC
>JAICZO010000173.1 GCA_029057255.1 Muribaculaceae bacterium
CGGTCCTCAATCTGGGCCCCCGGGCCGCCTAACAGCTGTGAGGCGGCGGCCGCTGCCATAGCGCAGGCAACACCGACTTCGCCCTGGCAGCCTACTTCGGCGCCCGATACCGAGGCGTTGAACTTGACCACGTTGCCGAAGAGTCCGGCTGTGGCCAGTGCGCGTAGTATGCGCTGCTCGCTGAAGCCTTTGGAGTGGTGGAGGTGGTAGAGGACGGCGGGCACGATGCCGCAGGAGCCGCAGGTGGGAGCGGTGACAATCTTGCCGCCCGAAGCGTTTTCTTCCGATACGGCGAGGGCATAAGCGTATACCAGGCCGCGGCTCTTGAGCGACTTGTTGTAGCCCTCGGCATGGACGTAGTAGCTGACAGCCTTGCGCCGCACGCCGAGTCCGCCGGGCAGCACGCCCTCGGCCTCGATGCCGCGCTCGACAGCCGCCTGCATCACGCCCCACACTTCGCGCAGGTAGTCCCATATCTCGGGGCCTTCGGTGTCGCCGACATACTCCCAGTAGCTCTTGCCGGTGCGCTCGCAGTACTCGAGTATGTCCTTGATTTTGGTGAGGCTGTATATTGATTTGCCCGACGAGCGTTTCTGTCCTTCCTCGACGATGTCGCCGCCGCCGACGGAGTAGACCGTCCACTCGTCGACGATGTTGCCGTCGGAGGCGAAGGCCTTGAAGATCATGCCGTTGGTGTGGAACGGCAGCACGGTCTCGGGGCGCCACACAATCTCGCATGGCGCTTCCGCCGTGAGTACGTCCAGTATGGCCTGGTCGGTGAGGTGGCCTTTGCCCGTGGCGGCGAGCGCGCCGAAGAGCGTCACTTCATAGCGGGCAGCCTTGCCGCGGGTGCGGTCGGCGAATACAGTGGCGGCTTTGCGCGGTCCCATGGTGTGGGAGCTCGACGGGCCGTGTCCGATTTTGTATAGCTGACGTAGTGATTCCATGTGAGTCTGTGTGTTTTTTTTTTAAGACTGACGGTAAAGGGCGGTTTCTCGCCCTTTACCGTCGAGTCGGTTATGTATTATGTCTGTATGGCATGCTGTCATGCGTCATGTCCTGATTGTGAGCCGAATGTCTCCTTGATGTTCCACACGGCGGCAGCGCCCAGCAGCAGGAGCACACCCGAGACGAGCAGCATGCCGACCGTCAGCGGTGCGCCGTTGTGCGCGGCGGGGAAGCAGTGGAGTATGGCACCGCCGCATAGTGCGGCCACGATCTGAGGCACTGTTATGGTGCAGTTGAACAGGCCGAGGTATGTGCCTATGTTGCCGCCTGACAGGGCGTTGGTGAGTATGGTGAACGGCATGGCGAGCATCGCGGCCCATGCGCAGCCCATCATGGCGTAGCTCACGCCGAGCAGGTACTGGTTGTGGA
>JAICZO010000174.1 GCA_029057255.1 Muribaculaceae bacterium
ACCGCTTCGAGAGCCGTCAGGAAGTCGAGAAGCTCGTCGACGCTCCCGTCCTCGGCGAAATGTGTGTCGACCACAGCGGCAACAACCTCGTGGTGACAGGCAACTCCAACACATCATCGGCCGAGCTCTTCCGACTGATGCGAAGCAACCTGCTCTTCGTGCTCAACGACCCGCGCGACAAAGTCGTCATGATGACGTCAAGCAAGTCGGGTGAAGGCAAGACATTCATATCGATCAACCTTGCGGCATCGCTCGCTCTGCTTGACAAGAAGGTGCTGCTCGTGGGCATGGACATCCGCAACCCCCGTCTGGCCCAGTATCTCGACTTCCAGCCCAAATACGGCCTGACACAGTACCTGTCATCGTCCTCAATCGAAGTCGAACAGCTCATCAATCCCGTCAAGGAAGTGCCCGGACTCGATGTCATCACCGCCGGCCCCGTGCCTCCCAACCCCGCCGAGCTGCTTATCTCGCCCAAGGTCGACGAACTCTTCAACCAGCTCCGTCCCCGCTACGACTATATCATCGTCGATACCGCACCCGTCGGACAGGTCAGCGATACCTTCACTCTTGACCGCCTCTCCGACGCCACCATCTATGTATGCCGCGTGAACTACACACCCACCAGCGACATAGAGTTCATCAACGATATCTACGAACAGCACCGTCTTAAGAAACTGACCGTTATCGTCAACGGTACTCCCACCAAGAAATCATACGGTTACGGCATTAAATAAGCACGACAACTGATGCAGCAAGAAACCCTTACAGTGCCGGCGCCTACTACGCCGGCACTTACAAAATACAGCGAGCGTCCTGTGCTCCGATACGACAAATCGGAGTGGAAGATGCCCTTGCTGTTCATGCTGTCCATGTCTCTTGTCGGCCTTGAATTCGTCCCTGCGATATTATTTATAGCAGCAATCCTCATCCATCAGTTCCGCCACGACCGATACAACTTCGTGATAATGCTCACGATTTTCTTCGGTGGGTACGGACTGGCATCACCGAGTCAGTTTCCTGTCAAGCCGACAGACCTCTGCCTTACCGCATCTGTGATACTTGCCTTTATCTACCGCAAGAATCGCACCGAGAAGTGCCTGATAACATGCATCGTGTGCTATATTGCGATACTGATTTTCCTGGCGACATATTCACTGGAGAGCTTGTCAGTGCAGATGCTGACTATTCGCAACTATATGTCGATACTCTACTTCATAGTGCCTGTGGCCTGCTTTGCCGGCCGCCGCTTCGACATACAGGTGTTTATGCACAAAGCAGTGCTGTTTGTGCTTATAATGGGTATATTCTATTTGGTTGACTTCTTTATCCTGTGTGGCAATGTACTTGTTCCGCAAGTATTTGTATGGGGTGGTTTCTACTCGACATTCTACGCACCAATCATAGACCCGCTTTCGTTCAGCATGTCGCGAAAATACCCCAGCGGACTTTGCATCTTCGTATTAGCCATATTCCCTATCTCGCGTTACTACAGGCTCGCATGGTGGCAATGGCTCATACTGGTGGGCGCGGTTGTTGTGGGCAAGACAATAACACTGCTGGGTACATTTGTAATTGCATACATCTTCTTTATGGGTAAAATCAAAACACTCATAAAGTGGAGCGTTATAGGATTGGTCGGAGCGGTCGGCATATACTTCGTCGACGAGTGGATTACTCCAAAAGGATATCGAGACAATATTGAAAGCCGCCTGCGTATAAAGTCAACCGTTGACCAGTTCACAGCTCTCGCTGAAATAGCCGACGACGAAGATCTTGCGCGCTTTGCCTCCGGCCGAATGGCTCAGATTCTGCCTAAGTTCGAGCTTGTCAAAAAGGAAAAACGCCAATGGACCGGACTCGGTTTCCTTCACCTCGAGCATACCAAAATACCCCGTTACATAATATACAACGAGTATTACAACGACTGGGAACAGCGCGAAGAGCTTGCAGGAGCTGTCGAGAATGTGCCGGCCACCATTTACATTTTCAGCGGCTACGGTGGCCTGATAGCGCACGCCGTATTCTGGCTGGCTCTTTGGCTTATAGTGCGCAAAAAACGTGAAAGCGCATACTTCACGTCCGTTCTGCTGATGTGTCTGTTAATCGGTATGAACGGCATGCTTAACACCGACAACTTCAACGGCCTCGGTCTGATTGCTCTATCGCTTGCAGCTGTACTTCTTACAAACAAAGACCAGAAACGCAAGAACTATTATGCGCCGAAACGAATTTGACATAATAAAAGGCATAGCTATTTTTCTTGTCGTAATGGGTCATATCCTGTTTTACGGCATAGAAGGCGGCAGTCAAACGCCACTGTTCAGACTTATCGGAACGGTGCACATGCCTATGTTCTTCTTTATCAGCGGATGGTGGGCCATGAAAGTCGGTACTGACGGCAAAGTGCTTGCACCGAACCTTTGGGACAGGGCTGTCAGATTGCTTACTCCCGCATTTGTCGTTTCCTTCCTTTGGTATCTGTACTATCCCCACAGCCCGGTACGTATGGACGAGCTTACCTATGCCGGAATGATGGCATCAAAGCATAAGGGTGGATATTGGTTCCCTCTGACACTCTTTGAAATCACAGCTCTGTATACTCTTGCGGTAATGCTTTTCCGTATCCGTAAAGGCATTATTACCGAAGTCTGTGTCTGTCTGGCAATATGGGGCTGCACCTACATTATCACGGCGGCTTCTCCCCAATGGCTTCAGGACTGTCTCATACTCCCCCCGCTCCGCAATCATTTCCCCGCCTTTGTCATGGGAGCATTCGCGCACCGCTATTCCGCTGGCTTCAGAAGACTCTGCCAAAGCAATATTGTCCGGACGGCGGCAGTAGTCACTCTTGTTGTAATTGCACTGGTGTTTGAGAACGGACGCAGCATCAAGCACTTTTCATTCATCTACAGCATAATCGGTCAACCGTTCATATTCTCAATGGCTGTGCTCATGATGACAGTCTGCGGTGCATGGTCTGCACGCGCTGCCGAGGACGGCAAGAGCCATCCGTTCATGCGGATGTGGGTATATCTCGGCAAGCGGAGCTTCGCTATATACCTGCTGCATTACTTCTTCCTTTTCCGCGTTCCCTTCGGCAATGTGTTCCTGACATCGGTCAGAGATGCCTTTGTGCCAACAGTGATTATCGCGTCGGCGGCAGCTGCAGCGGTGATTACGGTGACACTTCTGGCAGACTATATTATCTGTCGCTCAGACTTTTTAGGCTTTATCTTAGCAGGAAATCCTTTAAAAAGAGCCTCAAAGAAACAGTGACCAATCCTTTCGCCGCCGGGCTATTGCCCATGCGGCATTTTTATTGTATCTTTGCGGGATAATATCAACTCCGCCACAATGCCAATAAGACTATTCCATTTTCTGCTCGCGATGCTGATTGCCGCAGCAGGCGTATCCGCTCAGATATTCAACCCCGCGCGCTGGACATCCGACATCGAGATGACCGGCGACAACACGGGCGTGATAGTGTTCAAGGCCACCATACAGAAAGGATGGCATGTCTACTCCAACGACATTTCGCCCGATGCCGGACCTACCCCGCTTTCGATCAAGTACACTACTCTCGAGGGCGTGACTCTTGACGGCGGTCTCACTCCGTCGGCCAAGCCGCACTCCGAGTACGACGAGCTCTTCGAGGCTCAGCTCAGCTGGTGGGCTGGCTCCGTGGAGCTGCGTCAGAAATTTACGGCCACGGCGTCCGATTTCTCGATTGACGGCACCCTGACATATGCGGCATGCAATGACGAGAATTGCATCCCGCCGGCCAAGTACCCCTTCACTCTCAAAGGTCATGCCACTGTCAAGGCCGCTTCCGTGTCATCGGAGACTGCGGCCGCAGCTCCTGTCGCTCCCGCCGTCGTTGAAGAGCCCGTTGCCGTCACTGTCGGCGACGAGACTCCCGAGCAGCCCGGCACTCCCGACGCAGCTGTGGTCGACACCGCCGACACCGCCGCTGTCGAATCGACCGCGACTACAGCCCTCGACCTGTGGGCGCCTGTCGACTATGACAGCACCGACGGCGCCAACGGAAACGGCACGTCGATGTGGTTCATCTTCCTGACCTGCTTCCTGGGCGGCTTCGTGGCGCTACTTACGCCCTGCGTATGGCCGATGATACCGATGACGGTCAGCTTCTTCCTCAAGAAAGGCAAGAGCCGCTCCAAGTCGATAGCCGACGCCACCATCTACGGAGTATCCATCATAGTCATCTACGTCGCTCTCGGTCTTATCGTGACGGCCATCTCCGGCGCAAGCGCGCTGAACGCCCTCTCGACGAGCGCCGTCTGCAACATCATCTTCTTCCTGCTGCTTGTAGTGTTTGCCATCTCCTTCTTCGGCGCCTTCGACATCACCCTCCCCTCGTCGTGGAGCAACAAAGTCGACTCTACGGCAGAGAAGACCACCGGCCTGCTGAGCATATTCTTCATGGCGTTCACGCTGACGCTGGTGTCGTTCTCCTGCACCGGCCCTATCATCGGCACACTGCTTGTCGAGGCCGCCTCGACGGGCGACAAGATGGGTCCTGCCATCGGCATGTTCGGCTTCTCGCTCGCGCTTGCCATCCCCTTCTGCCTCTTCGCGATGTTCCCCTCGCTGCTCCAGAGCGCTCCCAAGTCGGGCAAGTGGATGAACACCGTCAAGGTCGTGCTCGGCTTCATCGAGCTTGCGCTGTCGCTCAAGTTCCTCTCCGTCGCCGACCTCGCCTACGGCTGGCACATCCTCGACCGTGAAGTGTTCATCGTCCTGTGGGTAATAATCTTCGCACTCCTTGGCCTGTATCTGCTGGGGCAGTTCAATTTCTCGCACTACGGCAAGGCAGATTCGTCGGTTGGAGTCTTCCGCTTCTTCCTCGCCATAGCGTCGCTGTCGTTCGCAGTCTATCTCGTGCCCGGCCTCTGGGGCGCACCCCTCAAGGGTGTGAGCGCCTTCGTACCGCCGCTGTTCACACAGGACTTCAACCTCTACGGCCGCGAGTTCGTCGAGTATGACGACTATGACCGTGGCATGGAGGCCGCTCGCCGCGAGGGCAAGCCCGTCTTCATCGACTTCTCGGGCTACGGCTGCGTGAACTGCCGCAAGATGGAGGGTGCCGTGCTCGACAACAGCAACATCCACACCATGATCGAAGAGAACTTCGTTGTCATCAAGCTCATGGTCGACGAGAAAAAGTCGCTCCCCGAGCCCATGATAGTCGAAGAGAACGGCCGCAAGGTCACCCTCGACACTTACGGCGACAAGTGGAGCTACCTGCAGCGCCACAAATTCAACGCCAACGCACAGCCTTTCTACGTCATCCTCAACCCCGACGGCAAGCTCATCTCCGGCCCCTTCTCGTACGACGAGAACATCCCCCGCTTCGCCGAATTCCTCGAGAAAGGCATCAGCAACAAATAGTCTGTACACGAGTGTAAGATGAAAAGAATCAGTCTGCGCCATCTGCTGTCTGCCGTCTGCGTCCTGCTCATCGCCGCAGGCCAGGCTCTCGCCCTCGACCTGCCCGTCAAGCGCGTCAAAGGCAAACAGTACTACTACCACAAGGTCAAGAAGGGAGAGTCGCTCTACGGCATATCGCACAAGATAGGCATCTCCATCGAGGATATAGTACGCAACAACCCGTCGGCGGCCGACGGCGTCAAGAAGGGCGACATGCTTGTCTTCCCCTTCGACGAATACAGCACCGAGACTACCGCCGAGCCTGAGCAGGCTACCGCCGCCATGCCCGGGGCCGTCGACACCACCATCGTCGAAGACGTCCGCGAGACGAATCCGACCATAGCCCTGCTGCTGCCTTTCGGGGCGGGCAAGAGCGAGCCGTCGCGCCTCAACAAGCTGTCGGTGGACTTCTACAAAGGCATGCTCATAGCAGCCGACAGCCTCAGCTCCAGACCGGGCAAGGTCGACATCGTCGTGCGCGACACCGAGGGCATGACCGCCGACGCCGTGCGCAGCCTCATAAGCGGCGACAGCTCACTCAGCCGCGCCACCCTCATCATCGCTCCCGAGGACGAGATCATGCTGCATGCCATCG
>JAICZO010000175.1 GCA_029057255.1 Muribaculaceae bacterium
CGCCCTGGTTGTTGCCGTAGGGGCGCTGCTGGCGCTGTCCGCCGTGGTTGTAGCCGCCCTGGTTGTTGCCGTAGGGACGCTGCTGGCGGGGCTGGTAGGGGCGCTGTTCGCGGTATGTGTTTTCGCCGCCTGCTTCAGGAGTCTGCGAAGCTCCTTCGGCAGCGGAGTTGTTGTTGTAGTCGTTGTGTCTGGGCTGCTGGCCGTAGGGGCGGTTGTATCCGCCGTTGTTGTATCCGCCCTGACGGTTGTAACCGCCGTTGCCGTGGCCGTTGTAGCCACCGGGACGGTTGTTGCCGTATCCTCCGTTGGTGCGGGGCTGATAGGGGCGTTTGGGACGGTATCCTTCGGCATTGTCGGCATCGCCGGTCTGGCCTTCGGTGTGATGGCTGAATCTTGGGCGTGCCGCGTTGCCCTCTTCGGGTGCGTGGAACGTCTGCCCGATGCGCGGGCGTTTGGGTTTCTTTTCGTTGGAATTGGAGTCCATATCTGAATCAGGTGTTTTATTGGGTTCGGGATTGTCTGTCGCGACACTCACGGGGCATCTCCGCCATTTGGGGTTGCGCAGCGGCCTCTGTCAGACCGTAATCGAATAATTAGTTGATTGTGGATTAAAAATTTGTGTTTTTTAGAACGAATGTTGGCGCATAGAAACGCCTACCGGAAACATGTTGTGTTTATATGCTGCAAAGATAGTAAAAATTCTATTGTCAAACCTGTTAAAAAGAATTAAATCAAAGGCGTCGGCATGTTAAAGCGCCAAAGGCCTCCGGGCATCCGGCGGCTGTGTCCACGGTGAATGCCCAAAGGCCTGATAACATAATCGTTTGCTAAGCGTCCAGCGACTTAGTAGTTGTTGGCTTTGCGCTCGAACCAGCCCTGGTCCATGCCGCATACGGGGCAGCGTTTGGGCGCGGCCTTGGCGGTGATGGTGAAGCCGCATCGGCGGCAGTACCACTCGACGGGTTCTTCCTGCTCGAATTCCTGTCCGCTCTCGAGACGCTCGAGCAGCTTTATGTAGCGCTGTTCGTGCATCTGCTCGACGCGGGCTATGAGTTTGTACAGGTTGGCAATCTGGGGGAATCCTTCTTCCTGGGCTGTGCGTGCGAAGCTCTCGTAGAGGTCGCTCCACTCCTCGCGCTCGCCGGCGGCAGCCTCGGCAAGGTTCTCGCGTGTCGAGCCGACTACGCCGGCGGGGTAGCCCGCTGTTATCTCGACGGTGCCGCCCTCAAGCAGGTTGAAGAACTGGCGCGCGTGGCTCAGCTCCTGCTCGGCAGTCTCGAGGAATACGGCAGCAATCTGCTCGTAGCCTTCCTGACGTGCTTTTTCTGCAAAGAGTGTGTAGCGCGAGCGTGCCTGACTTTCTCCGGCAAATGAAGCAAGAACGTTATGTTCGGTTTTGGTTCCTTTGATACTCTTGGTTTCCATAATCAGATGTGTTTATATTTTGAGATAGTACCCATATAACAAGCATCCGGGGGTGATTGTTCATAACCTTTCGATACTCCAAAAATCCTCAAAAAACCATAAAGGACACATCTTTACGCGTTTTCGCCGCGTTATGACTATACCCACGCTTCAGGGATAACGAAAAAAACATACGACTATGGCAACAGAAAACTTCCAGACAAAGCTGCTTGCAATCCAGCGTAATCTCCTAAACTTCGCATATACACTGACGTCAAACCGCGAGGACGCCTATGACCTGCTCCAGGATACCACTCTGAAGGCGCTCGACAACGAACAGAAGTATGTCGACAACGTGAACTTCAAGGGCTGGGTATTCACTATCATGCGCAATCTCTTCATAAATAAGTACAGGCGCGACGCGCGCTCGGCCGTGATTGTCGACCAGAGCGACGACCTGTATATGCTGAATGTGGCGCAGGACTCGGGCTTCGAGTCGCCCGAAGGTGCCATCTCGGCCAAAGAGATACACGCCGTGCTGAACAGCTTCGCCGCCGAGTTGCGCGAGCCTTTCTCGCTCTTTCTTGCCGGCTACAAGTACGCCGAGATTGCCGACAGACTCGTGCTGCCGCTCGGCACTGTCAAGAGCCGCATATTCATAGCCCGCAAGAAGCTGCAGAACTCGCTGCGGGACTACCGTTAGAATCATTGACTGTGGACATAGAAAAAGCAGCGCCGGAGAAGATTCTCCGGCGCTGCCTTGCTTTTCATTAGTCGGGGTGACTAGACTCGAACTAGCGACCTCACGCCCCCCAGACGCGTACTCTAACCAAC
>JAICZO010000176.1 GCA_029057255.1 Muribaculaceae bacterium
GGTATGGGAGAAGGTGGCTGAGGAGACGGCCGAGGTGGCCGACGCAATTGCCGGTGCTGACCGCGATGCTGTCGAGGCTGAGTTCGGCGACCTGCTCTTCAGTGTCGTAAACGCGGCAAGGCTCTACGGCATCAACCCGGAGAACGCTCTGGAGCGCACCAACCGCAAGTTCATCTCCCGCTTCAACTATGTCGAGGAGGCTGCCAAGGCTCAGGGTCGCCGCATGGCTGACATGACTCTCGGCGAGCTGGACGCTCTCTGGAACGAAGCCAAGAAGGAAGGCAAATGATTCTCTGCATAACCGAGAAACCGAGTGTAGCCAAGGACATCGCGGCGATACTGGGCGCCAACAGCCGGCACGACGGCTACTATGAGGGCGCCGGCTATCGGGTGACATGGACTTTCGGACACCTGTGCTGTCTGCTCGAGCCGCACGACTACACTCCGGCGTGGAAGCGCTGGGCGCTGAGCGCGCTGCCGATGCTACCCGACAAGTTCGATATCAAGCTCATCGACGATGACGGATACAAGCGGCAGTTCGGGGTCATCGAGAAGCTCATCGGCGAGGCCGACGAGGTGATAAACTGCGGTGACGCCGGGCAGGAGGGTGAGCTTATCCAGCGCTGGGTGATGAAAAAGGCCGGCACCGGATGCCCGGTCAAGCGTCTGTGGATTTCGTCGCTGACCGACGAGTCGATACGCGAGGGCTTCAATACGCTCAAGCCGCAGGGCGACTTCGACAGGCTGTTCTATGCGGGGTTGTCGCGTGCTATCGGCGACTGGATTCTCGGCATGAACGCCACGCGCCTGTACACTCTCAAGTACTCCACGCCGGGCCATGTGCTCTCTATCGGCCGCGTGCAGACCCCTACTCTCGCCCTCATCGTCAAGCGTCAGCAGGAAATAGCGGAGTTCGTGCCTAAGGACAGCTGGGAGCTGCACACGACCTACCGCCAGACCAACTTCACCTACACCGGCGACCGCTTCGAGACCGAGGAGGCCGGCAACCGTGTCGTGGCCGAAATAGCGCCCGAGACGTTCACCATAGCGTCGGTCGCCAAGAAGAAAGGGCGCGAGGCACCGCCGCGCCTCTTCGACCTGACATCACTGCAGGTGGAGTGCAACAAGAAATTCTCATGGAGCGCCGACCAGACGCTCCGCCTCATACAGAGCCTCTACGAGAAGAAGCTCACGACGTATCCGCGCGTCGACACCACGTATCTGTCTGACGACATCCACCCCAAGATAGCGCCTACGCTGCGCCGGATGACACCCTACGCACAGCTGACTGAGCCTATCCTCGCCGGCCCCATACCGAAGTCCAAGAAAATCTTCGACAACAGCAAGGTGACCGACCACCACGCCATCATACCCACCGGGCAGTCGCCTGTGGGCATCGAAGGCGACGAGAAGAGGCTTTACCACCTGATAGCGATGCGCTTCATCGCTGCATTCTACCCCGACTGTACCTTCGAGGGCACAACCGTAATCGGCAACGCCGGCAATTGCGAGTTCAAGGCCACGGGCAAGGTGATAATAGCGCCGGGCTGGCGTGCGCTGTATGCCGACCGGAGCAAGGACAAGGAGGACGACAGCGACAAGGACGATGACAGCGGCGACGGCATACTGCCCGTATTTGTTGAAGGCGAGTCAGGCCCACACGAGCCGTTCCTTGCCAAGAAGACATCGCAGCCGCCCAAGCCCTACACCGAGGGCACGCTGCTGCGCGCGATGGAGACTGCCGGACGCACCGTCGACAGCGAGGAGCTGCGCGAGGCGATGAAGGACAACGGCATAGGCCGCCCGTCGACGCGTGCCGCCATCATCGAGACGCTCTTCAAGCGCCGCTACATATACCGCGACCGCAAGAGCATCATGGCATCGCAGGCGGGCATCGACCTTATAGCCACCATCAACGAGGAGCTCCTCAAGTCGGCCAAGCTCACGGGCATATGGGAGAACAAACTGCGTCAGATCGAGCGCGGCGACTACTCTCCCGCACAGTTCGTGCGCGAGATAAGCGAGCTGGTGCGGCAGATTGTGTTCAACGTCCTGTCTGACAACTCCAACCGCCGCATCGTCACCGAGACAGAGACGCCGGCCAAAGGCAAGGGCGGCGGCGCGGCGGCAAAGCCTGCCAAGCCCAGGGCGCCACGCATCACAAAGCTCGAGCAGGTAGAGTGCCCGCTGTGCGGCAAGGGACATCTGCTCAAAGGCAGGGCGGCATTCGGATGCAGCCGTTATGCCGAGGGGTGCTCGTTCAGGCTGCCCTTCGACGAATGTCCGGCCGACACCACGCCGGCCAAAGTCAAGAAGCACCTTACGAAGAAAAACAAATGACACAGGCCATACAGTGGATAATAACCGGTCTAATCATCGGGGCGGCTATAACATATATAGCGGCATACGTGCGGCAGATACACCGCAATCCGTGCCGCGGCTGCAGCCTGCGTGACAATTGCAACAAAAAGAAAACGACAAACCAAAATAAGCAAAGACAATGAAACAATGTCCTAAGTGTCACCAATCCGTTGATGACCTATCCTCATTCTGCAACAACTGCGGCTACGACTTCCGCAGCTCTTCTAACGGCTTCGGCCAGACTCCCCCTCCCTACGAGGAGCGATACCCCGCCGACAACGCCTTCGACGCCTGCGGCCCTGAAGGCAAGAGCCGCGGCGTGGCAGCGCTCCTGGCCATACTGCTTGGCGGACTCGGCGCGCAGTACTTCTACCTCGGCCGCGTATCGGCAGGCATCATCTCGATAATAATCACCATCTGCACCTGCGGTCTGTGGGAGATTGTAACCCTCATCCAGGGCATAATGATGTTCTGCATGACCAACGCCCAGTTCCGCCAGAAATACGTCACCACGACAAGCTCGTTCCCTGTGTTCTGACACTCCGTCAAATCACAAAAAACGTGAATAACAACACACGGGGCAAGGTTAATCCAAAAAAAATGATTAACTTTGCCCCGTAAACTGTATTTGAACCACAACCCTCTCCCTCTCTGATCCGCGAATGGACGTAAAAAAAGTGCTACTCATCTCGCAAGAGATTGACCCATACCTTAACTCAAGCCCTCTGGCAGCTTTCAGCCGCGGGCTTGCTCAGGGAATCCAGGAAAAAGGCGCCGAAGTGCGCTCATTCATGCCCAAATACGGCGCCATCAACGAGCGTCGCAACCAGCTACATGAAGTTATCCGTCTGTCGGGCATGAACATCATCATCGACGACACCGACCATCCCCTCATCATAAAGGTGGCGACTCTGCAGCCCACACGCCTGCAGGTGTACTTCATCGACAACGACGACTATTTCTACCGCCACTCTCCCGGCAAGCTCGAGACCGTCGACAGCGCCGCCGAGAACGACGAGCGCACGATGTTCTTTGTCCGCGGCACCGTAGAGACTGTCAAGAAACTGCGCTGGGAAGCCGACATCGTACAGTGTGCCGGATGGATTACAGCCCTCACACCGCTGTATCTCAAGCACATCTACAACGAAGACCCCTCGTTCCGCAACAGCAAGATAGTATACTCGCTGTATAACGACGCCTTCGAGGGCGACCTCGACGCGCGCCTCGCCGACAAGCTCCGCCAGGAAGGTTTCGACGAAGCACAGCTCGCAACCATACTCAATCCCGAGGGCAATGTCGACTATATCAGACTCAACAAACTTGCCATCGACCACGCCGACGCCATCGTCGAGAGCGCCGAGGGCATAGCACCCGAGCTTATCGAATACGCCAAGGCATCGGGCAAGCCCTTCCTCCCCTACTCCGAAGCCGAGCAGGGAGCTGCGGCTTACCACACTTTCTACCAATCTCTCTGACAACAATCAGAGAAATATCCGGCCAACATGAGACTCAGACCGCTTATCATACTGCTTGCCGCAGTGCTCTGCGCAGGATTCATCGCCTGCGACGACACGGTGTCGACAATCGGCTCGTCGCTCACGGGCGACAACGCACAGATTGTCGTCGACTCGTCGTTCACAGTCACAGGCAACAGCGTACCCGTCACTTCAATAAACCCCAAGACGACCAACCAGTTGCTCGGCAGCATCAACGTGCCCGGATACGGAAGCCTCAAGAGCGACGTTGTGGCGCAGTTCCTCCCCTCGACAACGCTTGACACCGAGGAATTCTCCGCCGAGAACATCGACTCACTCATATTGTCGTTCCGCTACAACCGCGGCGCCTTCATCGGCGACTCTGTCGCTCCGATGGGGCTCACCATCTACCAGCTCACCAGGCAGCTCCCCAAAAACATCGCCAGCGACTTCGACCCCGAGGGATACTACAACCCCACTCCCATCGGCACGAAAATCTACAACGCCTCCACGCTCAACGGCACCGACAAAGAGAAAATCGCCGACTACCGCTTCATACACGTGAAGCTGCCCGTCGAGCTTGGCCGCAACCTCTTCAACGCATATTCCGAGAACCCCGACAACTACGTCGACGGACAGGTTTTCGCCAAGAACGTGTTCCCCGGCATCTACGCCAAGACGACATTCGGCAGCGGTCGCATGACGCTCGTGTCGCTCTGCGGCATGACGATGTACATGCGCAAAATCTACACCCCCGAGGGCGAGGAGAAGCCTGACACAATCGACGCCCAGCACCTCTACTACCTCGTGGCGCCCGAAGTGATAAGCAACAACAACCTCACATACGCGATGTCCGACAAGCTGTCGCAGATGCTCGACGAGAAGCGCACACTGCTCGTGGCTCCCACCGGCTCGGAAATCGAAATGACATTCCCGATCAAGGAGATAGTCGACAAGTACCGCGCCGACACCGACGGCATCGCCGTGGTAAACGGTCTGTCGATGCAGCTGCCTGTCGACTCGATAGAGAACGGCTACGGCGTGACACCCCCGCCCTACGTCCTGCTTGTGCTCAAAAAAGACCGCGACGAGTTCTTCGCCAAAAACAAGCTGCCCGACAATGTGACATCGTTCTACACCACATACGACTCCTCGAAGGGACGCTACAACTTCTCGAACATGCGCGGATACGTGATGGAGATGCTCTCTCGCGACGAAATAAAGCCCGAAGACTACACCTTCTCGCTCATCCCCGTACAGGTCAACTTCGAGACGCTCGTCAGCGACAGCTACTACTCCACAACGCAGAAACAGACCGAATCGGAAGTACTCCCCTACCTCGCATCGCCCGCTATGGCCGAAGTGAAGCTCAACGAGGCTAAAATAAAATTCACATACAGTTTGCAGACTCAAAAATAATAGCTAACTTTGCATAGCTTTTAAGACAGCAGGCCGCAATAGCTCAGTTGGTAGAGCATTTCATTCGTAACGAAAAGGTCGTGGGTTCGAGTCCCACTCGCGGCTCTTGAATAATCGACAGGTCTATGGTTATCGCCGGTAACCATAGACTTTCTTTTTATAATGTTAGGGGATTGTGTTAAATCGGCAATAGCGGCGAACAGCCCGGGGCTCTTCAATGTTAGCAAAGTATAAAAATGCTGATATTATGAAAAATAGCCTCAATACCAAACACTCCGACCGCATACACACTCTCATCGCAAGGGCGAGGATGCTCCTCACTGCCGCGACAATAGCCATCCTCGCAGCCGGACTGACCAACTGCAGCCACAGCGAGCTATGGAACGAAATGCCGTCCGACATCGCATCGTTCGTGTCTCACTATTTCCCCAACAGCGAGCTTAACTCCTACTCACACAGCGGCAACACCTACCATGTGCGCATCGACGACGGCCCGGGGCTGACATTCGGTGCAAATTACGCATGGATAGCCATCGACGGCTACGGCATGCCGATGCCACAGGTACTGCTCTTCGACCAGCTGCCGCCAAAACTTTATGACTATCTTCAGGAAACGGAGCAGCTCAACAGCGTCTTCAGCATGGAGCGCGACAAAGACTACTACACGCTTACGCTGCTCGACTCTATGCTGCGCTACACTATCGCCACGGGAGCCATGACTATGAGGGTCGAGCGGGAATGATCTCAGCGACGGCGGAAGCGCAGTGTGCCGCCATAGAGCGGCATATTGAGCCGCAACACCTTGCCCTCAATCTCAAAATCAGCGCTGGTCTCGCGGTCGAGCGCTCTGCCTGAAGCATCGAGCCACTCGAGATCATAGTGTCCGGCAAAGGGCGTCGGTCTGAGACGACCCTTAATCATCAGCGGACTCCAGCTGTCGGCGCCGTAACGCGCCCCGGAGAGATATACTATGTCGTAGCCCCCGCCGGCTGTGGCCTTGAGCGCTACGGTGTACTCGCCGCCAAGAAAAGCCTTGCCTTCCTTAAGGTCACGGTCAAGGTAGTGCCAGACGCCCTCGCGAGGGTCGTCCGAACGCTCGAGCGCAGCCTCAAAGGCGGCTACCGACTCACAGTCGGCAAACTCTGTCTGCGGCCGCGACTTATACCGCAAGCTGTTGCGAAGCTCCTCAAGAGCGATATCGGACGTGTATCCCACAAGCCCGGGCCTGCCGCTGTCGAAAGGCACAGGAACGAGGCACTCCGATTTCTTGCCGCCGAGCGACACCGACGAACCCGTCCCGTCGGCACGCAGCACGGCCGAGAAGCCCGGCTCCGCAGCGGCATACATGCCCGTAAACTCTCCCGAGGCAATGGCGCTGTCGCCGGAGAAAACAGTATAGCGGGAAACAAAACCGAGCCGGGAATCGCACTGCACGACAGACGGTATATCGAAGACAATAGAACGTCCGGCAGTGCTGTCGGAAGCGTTCCAGACAAGCGTGCAGCGCGCCGTGCGCGTCTTATGCGGCTTCAGTCGCAGATGATAGTCGACCGACTCAACGGCGTCGGCTATGGCGACGGTGTTCTCGCAAGGCAGGGCTGCCGCAGCCGTGAAGGCCGAAGCAAGACACAGCACAGGTATCAGATCAGACAGTGCCATAGCCTGCAAGCCGCCGCACTTCTTCGGTAAAATCATCGTCGGGCATATCCCACGGCAGCCAGTGTATCGTGAAGCCGCGTCGCTCCATACCTCTGAACCATGTCATCTGCCGCTTGGCAAACTGGTGTATGGCAGTCTCGAGCCCCTTCTCCATCTCCTCGCGCCCCATAGCGCCGACAAGATGCAGGGTGAGGAATTTGTACTCGAGACCGTAGTATATCAGGTCGTCGGGAGCTATGCCGCTGTCGATGAGGCGTCGCACTTCGTCGAGCATGTTCTCGCTGTCGAAGCGGCGGCGCATACGCTCGCTCACAAGCCTGCGCCGCTCGTCGCGCGGGATGTCGATGCCGATAATCAGACAGTCGGCAGGCTCCGGCTCGCGGGCCTTGCGTGCTTCGTCGGGATGCCCGGCATAGTAAGTCTCTATTTCGATGGCACGTACGGCACGCTTGACAGTGTCGACGTCGGTCGAGTTGTGAAGCTTCTTCATCGAGGCGAGCATCTCGGTCAGCTCCTCGAGCGTATGCCCCTCGAGCGAAGCTCTCAGCGCCGGATTCTCGGGCACTTCGGGCAACTCGAGGCCCTTCAGCAGCGACTCCACATACATGCCCGTGCCGCCGACGATGACAGGCAGGCGGTGGCGCGCACGGATGTCGGCTATGGCTTTGCGGCTGTCGCGCAGATATTCGTAGAGATTGTATTTGTGTCCGGCCGGCGCTACGTCGATCAGATGATAGGGCACGTCGCCATACTCGGCGAGGTCCTTGCCCGTGCCGACATCCATGCCGGCATATACCTGCCGCGAGTCGGCACTGACAATCTCGCCGCCGAAGGCTCGTGCCAGGAGCACACCGCGACGCGTCTTGCCGCAGGCCGTAGGCCCTACGACCGCTATCATACGGCGTGAGTCTGCTGCATCAGTCATGGTTTCGGGCTGTTGATTTGGGGCGGAAAACATCGGTCATGCGGTGCCATGCGCGGCGCGTGCGGAAAAAGAGACGGTCCTCGTTGTTGGACGCCACGTCGAACCATCGGCAGTCGTCGTAGTCGACATTCCACTGCTGCATGTCCTGCAGGCGGAATGTGGGACGGTAGTGCTTAATAGGGTAGAGCCGGTTGCCGTCACGGTCATATGTCTTCCACGCCATAGTCATGGTGTGTATGCGGAAGAGCTCGTTGGCAAGCAGCGGAGAGAGAGCGTTGGCGGCAAGAGCCGCGTCGATCATATACGGGTTGAACCACACGTCCTCGCCTGCCGCGGCGTCGCGGTGGCTGCTGTCGACGAAGGCCGCGTAGTGTATTATATTCGAGCCTTCGGCAAAGCCCTCGTTGGTGAAGCAGTAGCGGAGGGCGAAGTCAGTGATGCCGGTCTGCTCGGTGAGCATCAGCCTTGCCTGCGGCTCGCCTATGGAGCGGCAGCGGCCTACGACACACTCGGCGGGAGTATCCCACCGACCGTCACGGCCGCTGTGCAGCAGCAGGTCGCCGTCAGATATTATCATATATCGCACGACGGTCTTGTCGGAGCGTCCGGCGGTGGCATCCTCGAGCGCCTTGTAGAGGTTCTGCATGCTGATATAGCGTCCGCCCATGAAGAAGAGCGACAGCAGATACATCGCCACCGGCATTATATTGAAGAAAAAGCGGTCGGGGGCGTTCATGTCGGAGTTGATATACCGCGCGAAGTAGTACCAGTACTCGACACCGCCGAGAGTAAGGGCGAG
Organism: Muribaculaceae bacterium; assembly: GCA_029057255.1. Taxonomy (GTDB): domain Bacteria; phylum Bacteroidota; class Bacteroidia; order Bacteroidales; family Muribaculaceae; genus CAG-873. The sequence continues at coordinate 8,639 of JAICZO010000176.1, forward strand.
CACCAGCAGTATGCCGGTCTGATACTTGCTCTCCTTGTAGTACAGCGTTGCCACCAGACTGTCGCCGGCATAGAAACCGTTGCGGCGCTGACACTCGCGGCAATGCCTCTGCCCCATGCCGAAGAAAAGCGACAGCACACAGAAGACGGCTGTCACGGGGAAGACGACAAGACATGTCACGAAGGGTATCTCGCTGTTGTACAGGTCAAGATGAATAACCGTCGGGACAAGCCAGTCGGTACAGAGAATGACTACGACAAACATCACCGCGGCTGTCAGCAGCAGTATCCTCGAGGACACCCTCACAATCAGCGAGCAGGAGCTGACGCCACTGTTGAGGTTGGCTCTCATCAGCGACACAAGCAGATAGCCCTCGGCAAGACACACAAAGGGTATCCATATCTTGGGCACGAATATCGCCAGCAGCAGCGGGAATGTCAGCGCGCCGACGGCGATGGCCCAGTTGCGCCATATTGCCGACAGCAGGCGGGCGGTGCGTTCTGTCACGTTGTTCTCTGCCATGACTTATCTGCCGAGTTTGCTGTCGAAGAATTCGAACATGCGGCCGTAGACCACCTGGCGGGCGTTGCAGCCGTTGATAGAGTGGTTCATCTGCGGGAACACGAACATATCGCACAGTATGCCGGCCGACTGGAGCGTCGACACGAACTGCAGTGCGTTGGCAGGGTGCACGTTGTCGTCGGCTGTGCCGTACATCACCAGCAGAGGGCAGGCGAGATGGAGGGCACGCAGCAGTGCCGACGACTCGTTATATCCCTTTTCGTTCTGCTGGGGCGTGAGCATGAAGCGCTCGGTGTAGACCGTGTCATAGAAACGCCAGTCGGTAACAGGGGCTATCGACACGGCGGCGGCGAAGGGGCAGTCGTCGGCCGTGGCGCACATCAGCGCCTCATAGCCGCCGTAGCTCCAGCCGTAGATGCCTATCTTCGAGCCGTCGACATAAGGCAGCGATGCGGCATAGCGCGCGCCGGCAATCTGGTCGATGGTCTCGTAGTGGCCGAGATTCTTGTATACGATGTTGCGGAAGGCAGTGCCGCGGCCACCGGTGCCGCGTCCGTCGACACACAGTATGATATATCCGCGCGAGGCATAGTAGTCCTCCCAGTCGAGAGTCCACTTGTCGAGCACCTGCTGCGAGCCGGGGCCGCTGTACTGGCTCATGATGACGGGGTAGCGCTTCGATGCCGAGAAGTCGCGGGGCTTGACGATATATGCGTTAAGCTCGATGCCGCCTTCGCCGGGAATCTTGATGAACTCCTTGACAGCCTTGAGGGCAGCGGCCTTGGCAGCATAAGCCTTGTTGTCGGCAAGCGTGCGCAGCTCCTTGCCGTCGGCCTTGCGGAGGGTATAGACGGGCGCCTGCTGCGATGTGCTGTGGCTCAGCAGCATAGCCGTGCAACCGGGGGCAAAGCTTGCCGCCGACGTGCCTTTGTCGGGGCTGACAGCCTTGACGACGCCTTTGCGGTCGAGACGGTAGACGGTGCGGTCAAGAGGCGTGGGGGCGGCGGCGCGGTAGTAGTGGTTGCCGAGGGCGTCCGTACCGTAGTAGTCGGTGGCGTCGGCACCCTGCGCGCTGATATCGCGGAGCTTTGAGCCTGAGTACGAGTACTCGTAGAAGCGTGTGAAACCGTCGGCCGTCGATGCGATGACAAAGGAGTTCTCGCCGTAGCGTGCCGCGGTGTATGTCTCCTCCTCAATCCAGGCCTTGGCTTCCTCGGTGTAGACCGAGCGTGTCACCGTCGACTTGGGGTTGGCCATGAACAGCTCGAAACGGGTCTGGTCACGGTTGAGGGTCGACACCATGAGCATCGTCGGCTTGGGGCCGTAAGCTATGCGGGGGATATAGTACGCAGAGCCGCCGGGCAGGTCGATCTGCTTGGTCTTGCGGGTCTCCACGTCGTAGCTGTGGACCGACACTACAGAGTTGGGCTTGCCTGCCACGGGGTATTTGTAGCTCATGACGCCGGGGTAGAGCTCGTATTGCTCGCGGGCGTCGCATGTGCCGGCATAGACGGGCAGAGTGTATAGGGGCACCTGCGACTCGTCGGAGCGCACGTAGCACAGGGTGAGGTTGTCGGGCGCCCACGACATCAGCGATGTCACGCCGAACTCCTCCTCATATGTCCAGTCGGTCGCACCGTTGATGATGCGCCCCGGCTCGCCGTCGGTCGTTACGGCCACCTCGGTGCCGTAGTCGAGCTTGGCGGCGTGGATGTTGTTGCCGGCGACGAATGCCACCATACGCGAGTCGGGCGAGAACATAGGCACGCTCTGGCGCGGATGCTGCGTCGACAGAGGCTTGAGGAGGCGCGAACGCACCTCATAGACGTAGTACTCCGCCGTGGTCGAGCGACGGTATACGGCCTCGCTGTTGCGCCACACAAGTATCTTGGAAGCGTCGGGGCTGAGGGTAAAGCCCTCGAAGTCGGGCAGGACAGTCTCGCGTGTATGCGTGATGTCGAAGAGGGTCTCTCCTTCCTTGCCGCTGTCTATATCCTTGATGACGAGACGTCGGCCGTCATCGCTGCGCTCCACATAGCTCTTGCCGTCAGGCATGAAGACTACGGATGCGGAAGCGGGGGTTGATGCCGGCGCACAGTACGCCGACAGATCGCTCACAGTGCGGCTGCGCTGCGAGCCTATTGCGCCCCATGCAGTGGCGGTGGCGCCGAGCAGGAGCAGTGTCAGTGTATATTTAATTTTCATAGAATCATATGACGGATTGATGAGACTACAAAAGTAAACAAAAGTTGGCATTAAAAGGTCAATTTTATATAAAATTATATTGGGGCGGAAACGAAACCATACCGCCGCAAAGACGTTTCCGGGATATAATTGCCGGGCGTTTTCTTTGTCGGTACGCATGAATTGTATAACTTTGCTGCTGAAATTCTTCATGAAAAACATTCTTAATCTTATATCGGTCGCAACGACAGGCGTTCCTGCACATGCTGTAGTGCCATTATGGAACACATGTCTGTCAATAGCCCTCGGCGTAGCAGTTGCAGGATTGGCTATCTGGTTTATATACTCGAGAGCCGGGCTCATACGACGCATACGCGACCTCGAGAAAGAGTCTGACGAGAAGGCCATGCACGATGTGAATAACAAGCAAAATGACACAGACTCCCCTGCACGCGTAGCGGCAAAGAAGCAAGTCCCGGCCGACGACACTCCCAAGACTAAACAACTGACAAGAGCCGAGCAGGCTCTGCTGAACAGAATCGACAAGATAATCGCCGACAACATCGCGTCGTCGGATTTCGGCGTGGACTTCATCATAGAGCGTATAGCAATAAGCCGCTCGGTATTCTACAGCCGATTCAAGGAGATAACGGGCATGACCATAGGCGCTTACATCAACGATTTCAAGGTGCGATTCGCAAAAAAAATGCTCGAGAACCCGGCGTTAAGCATCAACGACATATCATACAGACTCGGCTTCAAGTCGCAGCGCTATTTCAGCACATTCTTCAAAGAGCATACCGGCATGTCGCCGACAGCATTCCGCAGCCACGAACCATGATGGCATAAAGCCGCCGGGCAGCCCCCCTGTAAAGACAAAAAGATACACGTAGTTAAATTTTATTGGCTATTTGTTTGCTCATGTAAACAAATAACCCTACCTTTGCTCACACAAACCACATTTCAATAACACCGGCATTCAGTGCTGAATCGGATTCCACCTTATTATATGAAAAAACTCTACCGCTTATTTCTCATTTCCGCATTCGTCTTTACAGCCACAACTGCAACAGCATCCTCACTGCCCTATTACACCGAGCTTGGCGACACCGAGGGCAAGGGCATCGACCCCGACTGGACAATCGTCGACCGCAACAATGACGGCTCGACATGGGCCTACGACAACAACGACAACAAACTCACGGCTGTCACAGGCGCACACTCCGGCATCAAGTACCAATACAACTCCAAGAACGATGCCGACGACTGGGCAGTATCCCCCGCCTTTAGCCTGACTGCCGGCACTGAGTATCTCATTTCGTTCTGGCTGCAGGAGAGCAGAGCCAACACTGAGTCGCTCGAGATGTATATCGCCGATGCCGAGGCTGACGTCGACGCTATGGCCGCAACCGAGGCTTTCGCGTCATACGACAAGAACATCGGCACGACATGGCGGCTGGAGAAACATTTCTTCACTCCCGGGGCCGACGGCGACTACCGCATAGCATTCCGCGTATGCTCGGCCGCCAACCAGTACAACCTGCTCATGCGCGGCTTCACGCTGAAAGAGAACAAGACATACCCCGCGGCGCCCTCCGGACTCACCGTCACACCCGACCCCGACAAGGCTCTGCAGGCTGAGCTGTCGTGGACGCTGCCCGCGACCGACGAGAACGGCAACGAGCTGACATCTCCCATCGAGAGCGTGTCGGTCTGCCGCAACGGCGAGCCTATCGCAGAGCTTGACGGCGACGCCACATCATATACCGACACCGACGTTCCCGAGCCCGGCACATACACCTACGACGTGACGGTGACTCTCAACGGAGCCACGAGCCTCCCCGCTTCGGTCAGGTCATCATGGATAGGCCCGAAAAAAGTCATGGGACTGCCTTACGAGGAGAATTTCACCGACGTCGAGTACTTCACCAACAACTGGACGATAATCGATGTCGACGGTGATGCCACCGACAACAGCAACACAGCCATCCCATCCAAGTCATATGCCTGGTGCTGGGAGTCGACGGCCATGAAGAACAAGTTCTGGC
>JAICZO010000177.1 GCA_029057255.1 Muribaculaceae bacterium
GTTTTGTCGATTTCCTCAGCCCGGTCTTTGAGGGTCTTGATTTCTTCCCGGCATTCAGCGAGTTCGGTCTCAAGCCTTTTGGTCTTGTTTCCGGTAAATCGGTTGGCGAGATTGCTGAGGGCATCCTTCCGGTTGGCGTTACGTTGGGCTTTCGCTTCGGCTGCTTCCTGCAAAGCGCCCCCCCTTTTTCATCATTCTTTGGCGGGGTGAAAACAGAGAAAGAGCTGAGTCATGTGACTCAGCTCTTTCTCAGTGTTGCCTTGGAAGGATTCGAACCCTCACAGGCGGAACCAGAATCCGACGTGCTACCATTACACCACAAGGCACTGTGTTTTCCTGTTTTGCGCTGCAAAGTTATGGAGTTTTTTTTGATTGTCCAAATTTTTTTGAAACTTTTTTTTGAGATTTTTTGAGACCGATACGGTAACGTGCAATATATCTGAGCGTTCCGCCTCAAACTTTTTTTTGAGATTTTTTTCGGGGTCGGCGGCGCTCGGATGATGCGCGTGGCCGTGTGCCGCTTTGTTTAGCTCTTAAGTGTCCGCGGGGTGGTTGTCGCGCTGTACTTATGTTTTGCTCGGCTGCAATTTTTATTAATAAAAATATTTGAAGATGTCAGAAAAAAGTGTAATTTTGCTGCACTTTATATGATTTCAGTCCAATTTATTCATACATAATCATGAATGTAGATTTTATCACGGCAATCAAGATGTATTTTGCCAACTACGCCAATTTCAAAGGCCGCTCGACCCGTGCCGAGTATTGGTGGGCCATGCTTTTCCTGTTCCTCGTCGGCTGCGCCACAAGTTTTGTGAGCCAGACTCTCTGCAGCGTTGTCTCTCTCATTTTTATAGTACCCAGTCTGGCGATACTCACCCGTCGCCTTCATGACATCGGCCGCAGCGGCTGGTGGGTGTTAGCTTTCTACGCCTTCGTGTTCGTAGGCTTTGGTATCCTCCTGGCCACTCTCGGCTCTGCGTTTCTCAATGCCGAGTCCGATCCTGTAGCTGCCGCCAACGCTATCACCAATAATATAGGCTATGTGAGCCTGTCATATGTCGTAATGCTTGTCGGCGCCATCTGGATGCTCGTATGGTGTGTCAAGAAGAGCGGCCCGGACAATCAGTACGGTCCTAACCCCTACGGCGAAGAATAATGAGGCGACATTTAGCCGCCATAACCATAGCCTTAGCCTCGGGAGCATTCCTGCTCCCGGGGCTTTGTTCGTGCTCGGGAGGGGGTGCTGACGGCGGTGAGCACGACGAGTGCGTTATGGCAGACACTCTGACTCACCACGCCCGCTACCTTACTATCGCCGACCAGGGCAACGGCACGGTGCGGGTCGATATCGCCGACCCGTGGGACAGCACCCGCACTCTTGCCCGTTACGCTCTTGTCGCGCGCGACTCTGTCGTCCCCGAAGGGCTTGGCGCAGATGTGCGTGTCATCCGCACTCCGGTGAGCCGCGCCGCCGTTTTCTCGGCTGTACATACGGGAGGACTGGATGAGCTTGGAGCCATCGGCACTGTTGTCGCCGTAGCCGACGGGCGCTTTTTCCCGCCGGCCGACACGGTGACGGCTCTCATCGCCGAGGGCCGTATAAGCGATGTAGGGCCTGCGCAGGCTCCGTCGGCCGAGCTGCTGGCGGCGTCGGGCGCCGAGGTCGTGCTGCGCTCTCCTATCGACAATGCCGGGGCCGGTGTCATGCCCGGCCGCATGACCGCCGTCGAGTGTATTGACTATATGGAGCCTACGCCCATCGGACGGGCTGAGTGGCTTCTGCTCCTGGGCGAGCTTACTGGAAATCGCGACAAGGCCCGAACGATATTCGACGGCGTCATCGACAGCTATTCGGACCTTATCTTCAAGGCCTCGGGCGCCGAATCGGCACGTCCCAAGGTGCTTGTCGAGACCGAATACTCCGGCATCTGGTATCTTCCTGCAGGCGAGAGCTATATGGCCCGCATGATAGCCGATGCCGGCGGAGACTATCCCTGGAGCGACACGCCGGGCACCGGTTCGCTCGCGCTGAGCCTCGAGAAGGTTGCCGAGCGTGCTATTGACGCCGACGTGTGGCTTACTCGCACCTTCGGCTATACGGCCGACTCTTCGTCTCTGATAGCTCAGAACAATCGCTACGGCCGTTTCCGCCCCGTATCGCTCGGCAACATATATGGCTGTGACACATCTGTCAAGCCTATCTTCAATGACATAGCGTTCCACCCCGAGCGCATACTTGCCGACTATGTGGCCATCTTCCACCCCGAAGTAATGCCCGGCTACAAGCTTCAGTACTTCTCTAAATCGAAATGAAAATCCGCCGCAACATCATCTTCGCGCTGCTTGCCGCGGCCATAGTGCTGCTCATCCCCGTGGGGCTGATGACAGGCGGCGTCAGCATCAGCGCATATGACGCCTTGGAGGCACTCACGGCAGGCGGCGACAGCCTGACACACTTCATCGTCGTCGAGAGCCGACTGCCGGCAATTGTCACCGCCCTGCTCGGCGGTGCAGCGCTGTCGGTGGCAGGTCTGCTGATGCAGACGTGCTTCGACAACCCGCTTGCGGGTCCGTCTATTATGGGTATATCCTCCGGCGCGAGCGTGGGTGTTGCACTGGTGATGATGATGTTCGGGTCGGCGATGGGCACCTGGGGCAATCTCGCCGTAATCCTCGGAGCTATGGCGGGCGCCTTGTCGGTGCTCGTGTTGCTGCTCTTCTTCTCGGGTCTGGTGCGCTCGGCCGACGTGCTGCTTATCGTCGGCATACTCATCGGCTATCTTGCCTCGTCGGTCATAACGCTGCTCAACTTCTTCGGCGCCGACCGCGCCGTCCACAGCTTCGTCATCTGGGGCATGGGCAGCTTCGACACTGTAGGGCTCGAGCGACTGCCACTCTTTTCGGCCGCCATACTTGTGCTTCTGTGCCTGTCGATGCTCTATGCCAAGAGTCTCAACGCGCTCTTGTTCGGCAGCCGCTATGCCGAGAGCGTCGGCGTATCGGCAACGAAAGTGCGCACCGCCCTGCTCTGTCTTGCCGGCGGACTGACGGCAGTGGTCACAGCATGGTGCGGCCCGATAGGATTCCTCGGCCTTGTGGTGCCTCATATCGCACGCATGCTTCTGCGCACGTCGAACCACTTCATGCTGCTTCCGGCGACGGCACTCTGCGGCGCCCTCCTCGGCCTGCTGTGCCGCATTCTGTCGGCCAGTCCTGCGGTAAGCTCGGGCGCGACAGTACCGGTCAACGCCATCACCCCCTTCATCGGCGTCCCGGTGATAATCTATGTGCTTCTGAACCGCAAGAAACTACTCTACTTCAACTGACTATGACGCCCGTACTGCATACACGCTCGCTCGCGGCAGGCTATCGTCACCGCACACTGCTTGCCGATGTCGACATAAGCCTCATGCCCGGACAGCTCGCCGTGCTCGCCGGTGCCAACGGCAGCGGCAAGTCGACACTGCTGCGGACACTCACCGGCGCGGCGCGTCCGCTGTCGGGAACGGTCGAAATCGACGGCCGCGACATACGCCAATACTCGCGGCGCAACCTTGCGCGGCGGCTCGCGGTGGTGCTCACCGAGCGTGGCGGAGGCGGCGCTCTCACCGTAGAGGAATGTGTGGCCATAGGCCGGCACCCGCATACGGGTTCGTTCGGGCATCTCGGCAGCGAGGACCGCAGTATTGTGGCCAAAGCTATCGCCGATGTAGGCATGGCCGGCATGGAGAAGCGCTACACCGGCACCCTCAGTGACGGAGAGCGCCAGAAAGTAATGGTGGCACGCGCCCTCGCTCAGCAGTCGGGGCTGATAGTGCTTGACGAGCCGACGGCGTTCCTTGACGTGGCCGGGCGCTCCGACATCATGCGTCTGCTGCGCCGCCTTGCCGACGGCGGATGTACCATCCTGCTGTCGAGCCACGACATAGCAGCATCGTTCGCAGTAGCCGACCGGCTGCTCATAACCGACCCGGCACGACAGCGGCTCTTCTGCGGGACTGTCAGCGAGGCAGTGCGCGAAGGAGCGCTCGACCGGGCCTTCGCAGGGTCGGGACTGCGCTTCGACCCGGCCAAGGGCGATTACTCTTACTGAACCGTACCGTCGGGCATGACGACCAGTCTGTCGCCGACGACACACCCCGAGTAAGGTAAGGACAGAAACAACAGCAACTCAGGCAGAACGCGGCCGAAGACATCGTCGCCGCACCCTTCGCCGCGGACTACAGCGCGTCTGCGGCCTGACGTCTCCACATCGACACAAGCGGCACCGATACACACCGTCATGTCGGCATGGCCGAACATCCCGAGCGCCTTATCAGCGGCCAGCGGATAGTGCCGTGTCGCCGTAGACTGCGCCATAAGCCGCCCCGCGGCAAGGTCGACGCATGCAAAACCGGTCGTCACGCCCGCCCTTCCCAAAGCGGCAAGCACCGCCCCGGCAAGAGCCATATCATTCTCGCAACCCGAGACGAATGCCGTGTGCACCGCGAGCGCGAAAGTCGCCGTGCCCGGTTTGCCACCCGACGGCGTGCGGCGACGCGGGAGCACCGCAGCCTTGCCGCTGCGATGCTCCTCCATCTTTTTTTCGAGATAATTGTCAGCCATTACTTACGGGCTATACGATAGATTTTACCTTCGATCAGCGAAACGTAGACGTCGCCTGTCGCGGGGTCCACATCTATGCCATTGACTTCGCTCACGCCGAGAGGCAGCGACGCCGCCAGACCGCTGCCGTCGGCGCGTGTCATGGTCACGACGCCGCGTCGCGAGCCGGCGTAGACGATACCGTCCTTCTCGACAATCACGCAGGGCGCGTGCTCGTATCCGAGGCCGAGGTCGACCGTCCACAGCTCCTTGAAGTCAGGCGAGAGAGCGTCGACAGCGACAAGCTCGCCGTCCATCGTCTTGGCGTATATGCGCTTGCCGTCCTCGCTGTGACCGAGGCTCTCGCGGTAGCGGTGCGAGTTATCGCGCCACAGCTGGCGACCCGTCGCGCGGTCAAGAGCCGTCATATATCGGTCTGGAGCCACCACAAACACCTTGTCGGTAGTTATCACAGGCACGACATTGCCCGGGCCGAGCATATTGGCTGCCTTGCCGTTGTTCCACACCCAGCGGAGCTTGCCTGTGCGGAGGTCGAGGCATCGCAGATTGGTATCCCAGGCGCCGAAGACAAGGTCGTTGCCGTCGATTGCGGGAGCCGCCTGGCAGTAGTTGAAAATCGAGTCATAGCTCCATACGGGCTTGCCGTCTGTAGCGCGGCGGCGCTCGATGCGCTTGTATGCGCCCTGTATGTAGCCCTTGCGGTCGGGAGTGATGGTTCCGTCGGCTACGTAAGGCCCCTCGGCCGACTTGTATTTGGCCTTCATGCGGCCCGTGACAGGGTCCAGGAGCATGATACCGTCATACATAGGCACTGCCACGCGACCGTTGCCGAGCACCACCGGACGGCTGAAGAGCGACGCTCCCGTAGGGGTGCTCCACTTCAGTCCGCTGCCGTCCTTGGCCAGGGCGCGTGCCTGACCGAGCGAGTTGCCGAAGTATACATTATTCTTGTCGAAGCCGAGACGGGTGAAGACCGAAGCGCTGTCAGCCCACATCTCTGTGACTTCAAATCCCTCGGGAGCACGCACTTCGGGGCGGGCGGCAAAGACAGCCTTTGTATGCGCCGTGCGAGCCGGACAGGCATACATCGCGCGGCGCGGGCGGCCGAGCTGCTTCTCGTAGACATGTATCCAGTCGGGCGAAATCTCAAGCTCGGAGTAGCCGTGCGTCTTGTCGACATCAAGTGCGCGCACCATGATGCAGGGCAGGTCGGAGCCGCTTGCCTCGCCGCCGGCATTGTATGACCGCCAGCGGTGGTAGTGGCCGTTGACATGCGCTATGACCGGATAGCGCTCGAGCACTTCCATATACTCGGCGCAGTTGTCGAGGTCGTCAAGCAGCGGATAGTGGTTGAACGACAGCACTCGGCAGCCGGGGGTGACCAGACTGTCGAGGGTGGCGCGCAGCCAGTGCAGGTCCTCCTGCTTGATGTGTCCGTCGCCCATCTTCATGTACGGACCGCAGTTGATGCCCACCACCACGAGCGAGTCGACGGTAGTGACGAAGCGGTCGTTGCCCCACAGGTCGACGAAAGTCTTCGTGGCGCTCTGGCTCCAGTTGTTCTCATGATTGCCCGGCAGCACACACAGTGGGCGTGTTATGCCGTCGAGAATCGACTTGACATTTGTCAGCTCGGCGTCAGAGCCTTCATTGGCGAGGTCGCCGTTGACCACCACAAGGTCGTAGGGAGTGGAGTTGATTTCTGCCACCGCCTGACGCAGGAGCGCCTCGTTGGCATTGCCCGGGGTGACATGAATGTCGCTCAGCACCGCTATGCGCTGGGCGGGCGCCGACAGCACGACGGCAGCCGACAGCGAAAGAAAAAGATGACGTAAGGTCATAGATATAAGTTGTTTTATTAGTTTCGGAGACATGGCAAAGCAGTCTTTACACTGACAAAATTAACAAAAAAACATCAATGCCGCACCACAGCGCCGTGCAAAAAACGGAGCCGCCGGCTGAAAATAAAAATTTTATAAATTATCTAAAACCTTTTGGCGAGCAGACGTGTTATAATTTCAAATCACTCGAGAATACTACTCACAACTATTATTTATGATTGATATGAAAAAGATCGCATTAATCCTTGCTGTAGCACTAAGTAGCGCAGCATGCTTCGCTCAAGTCAACAAAAGCGAACTCAAACAGCTTCAGAATTTCCTCGCACAGCCCGCTGAAAAGGGCGGCACAAACGCAGAGGCTCTGAAAATCACTAACGTCAAAGACCCCTCGACATGGGAAGGCGTCACTGTCGTCGGCAGACATGTCACCGAAATCAAATGGAAAGACAAGAAGCTCGCCGGCACCCTCGACCTCTCGGGATTCGCCGAGCTCAAGTCGGTCGACGTTTCCCGCAACGCTCTCTCGGCTGTGACATTCAAGGACGACGCAGCCCTCACCGAAATCAACGCTTCGCGTAACAAAATCACCGAAGTCGACCTCACAGGCTGTACAACCCTGACAAAGCTCGCCATCAACAACAACCGCATCGCCGAGTTTGCCGTCAGCGACCTGCCTGTCATCAAATCGATCAACGTGGCATCCAACCTCCTCTCAGGACTCGACCTGCAGGGCTCGCCCACTCTCGAGACCCTCAACTGCCAGAGCAACCATCTCGAGACCCTCTCGGTGACTGACTGCACGGCACTGAAAAACCTCTACTGCGGCTACAACAAGCTCACATCGCTCAACCTTGTAGGCACCACCAACCTGCAGAACCTCAACGTCGACAGCAACCGCATCACCAACATGATCGTGTCGAACCTGCCCGCGCTCGGAACATTCCTCTGCACCGACAACAACATGAAGACCCTCGGCGTGCGCGAATGCAAGACACTGATGGACATCGTCTGCTCATACAACGACCTGACATCCTTCGAAGTCAGCAACTGCCCCAACGTAGTCTTCATCGACTGCTCATACAACGACCTCACCCAGCTTACACTCTCCAACCAGACATTCCTGCAGCGCCTGCTCTGCAACAACAACGAGCTGACAATGCTTGACGTAAGCTTCGACCAGGCTCTTACATACATCAACTGCCGCTTCAACATGATCACCGACCTCCGCACAATAGCATGCCCCAACCTCCGCATGATAGCCTGCCAGTGGAACTACTGATCTGAAGCCTGCTCCCGTAATCATAACCAAAATCTTCAGAAAATGCGATAATACGATCTGAATAACTCCCCCCCCGGCGGGGCACCAAAGCGACCAAGCTGCGGTGCCCCGCCTTTTTTCTACATAGCGGAGCGGCACAATTCGGTGTCATTTTTTGCTGTATGCCGAAAATTTCGCTAAATTTGTAGTCGAAAGCATACCCATATATGACACTCAGAAAATTAATACTCACCATATCTGCGGCGGCATGCTGCCTGACGGCTCTCGCGGGGCCGGTCGATGACGCCCGCAAGCTGTACGCCGACGGCAAATACGACGCCGTCATCGAGAAGCTGAAGCCGGTGGTAAAGCGCACGCCCAAAGACGGCAACGCTACTTTTTTCCTCGGCGCGTCATACTACGCTCTCGGCAACACCGACGACGCCCGTCAGCCGCTGACGGTAGCCGAATCGCGCGGAGTGCCCGAGGCTTCGAGAATGCTCGCCGAAATGTCGCTCGACAGATACGACACCGAGGCCGCACGACTGCACATCGAGAAATGGGAGACCTCGCTTCAGAAACAGAAGAAAAGCATACCCGACAGCCACGCCGAGCTGACATCGAGGCTCGTCATGATGAGCAACATGCTCGAGCGCGTCGAGAAAATCGAAGTCCTCGACTCGATAACGGTCGACCGTGCCACGTTCTTCAACGCATACATGCTCTCGCCGACGGCCGGACGCATCCTGCCGCCCGACGCCGTCAGCCGCATCGGTGCCGGCAACACAAGCTCGGAGCTGTCGACAGCATACATCCCCGAGAACAACAGCGAGATAATATGGGCCGCCACCGACAGCACCGGGCTCTACCGCCTCTATGGCGCCGACATCCTCGATGACGGCACCGTGGACCACTCGGCGCCCCTCGACAACAGTCTCGGCGACGGTGGCGACGCACGCTACCCCTTCCTCATGCCCGACGGCATGACTCTCTACTTCGCCGCCAACGGCAACGGCTCGCTCGGAGGATACGACATCTTCATGACACGGCGGTCGGAAGGCGACGACGGCCGCGAATACTTCCAGCCTCAGAACGTCGGCATGCCCTACAACTCCCCCTATGACGACTACCTGCTCGCTATCGACGAGGCATCGGGCCTCGGCTGGTGGGCGACAGACCGCAACCGCATCCCCGACAAAGTGACCATCTACATTTTCGCCCCGTCGCAGATGCGTGTCAACGCCGACCCATCCGACCCCGACATCGAGGCTCTCGCCCGCCTGTCGGACATATCGCTCACCCAGCGCCCCGACGTCGACTATAAGGAGCTGCTGGCATCGAAGCTGCCGGCACGCGACGCATCGGGCGAAACCATAGCCGCCTCACCGCGCTTCATGCTCGACATGGGCAACGGCAAGGTGTACTCGTCGCTGTCAGACTTCCGCAACGACCGCGCCCGCAGCGCAATGCTCGAGGCGCTCGCCGCCGAGGCATCGCTCCGCAAGCACCTCCTCAAGGAGAACGAGCTGCGCGAGCGCTACCGCAAGGGCGACCGCTCGGTGGCCGACGCAATACTCGACTCTGAACGCGAGACCACACGCCTGCGCGAGCGCATCCGCTCGCAGCGCAACGCCGCAGTGCGTCAGGAACGATAACAAGCTCAAAAAACCAATTAATACCACAATACAATGCAGGTAACAACATTAATAATCATCGCCATAGCAGCGGTTCTGCTGATAGTATTCTTCTACTACTGCCCCTTCTTCCTGTGGATTTCGGCGCGAGTCAGCGGCGTGCGCATATCCCTGTTGCAACTCGTGCTGATGCGCATCCGTCAGGTGCCCGCAAGCGTCATCGTGCGCGCCATGATTGAGGCACACAAGGCCGGCCTCAAAGACGTCACCCGCGACGACCTCGAGGCCCACTACCTCGCCGGAGGTAACGTCGAGCGTGTCGTCCACGCCCTCGTGTCGGCATCGAAAGCAAACATCGACCTCGGCTTCAAGATGGCCACAGCCATCGACCTTGCAGGCCGCGACGTCTTCCAGGCCGTGCAGATGAGTGTCAACCCCAAGGTCATCGACACTCCCCCCGTGACCGCCGTGGCCAAAGACGGCATCCAGCTTATAGCCAAGGCCCGCGTGACAGTACGCGCCAACATACGCCAGCTCGTGGGCGGCGCCGGCGAAGACACCGTCCTGGCCCGCGTAGGCGAAGGCATCGTATCGTCGATCGGTTCGTCCGAGAGCCACAAGCAGGTGCTCGAGAACCCCGACTCAATCTCCAAGGTAGTGCTCCGCAAAGGTCTTGACTCGGGCACCGCATTCGAGATTCTCTCTATCGACATCGCCGACATCGACATAGGCCGCAACATCGGCGCATCTCTCCAGATTGACCAGGCTCAGGCCGACAAGAACATCGCCCAGGCAAAGGCCGAAGAGCGCCGCGCTATGGCTATCGCACGCGAGCAGGAGATGAAAGCTCTCGCTCAGGAAGCGCGCGCCAAGGTCATCGAGGCCGAGTGCGAGCTGCCCAAGGCTATGGCTCAGGCATTCCTCAACGGCAACCTCGGCATAATGGACTACTACCGCATGCGCAACATGGAGGCTGACACTTCGATGCGCCAGGCACTCGGCAACAACCCCACCGAAACGCCCGAGATAAACGAATGACAACCCTCCTGCTCTCCCTCTGCATACTCGTCGGCGGATACTTCGTCTACGGCCTCATCGCCGAGAAAGTATTCGGCACCGACTACAACAGGCCCACGCCGGCTGTGACACGCCACGACGGCATCGACTATATGCCGATGCCGACGTGGAAGGTGTTCCTGATTCAGTTCCTGAACATCGCGGGCCTCGGGCCCATCTTCGGCGCCATAATGGGCGTGATGTTCGGCCCGGCAGCATTCATATGGATTGTCGCCGGCACCATCTTCGGCGGCGCCGTCCACGACTTCATCTCCGCCATGATGTCGCTCCGTCATGACGGCGAGTCGCTGCCCGAGCTCGTCGGCCGCGAACTCGGACGTCCCGTCCGCAATGTCATCCGCACCGTCTCCACGATGCTGCTCATGCTCGTGGCCGCCGTCTTCGTCATCACCCCGGCGTCGCTCATCGCCGGCATGACACCCGACTGGGCCACGACGACATTCTGGATAGCAGTCATATTCATATATTATATGATGGCCACGCTGCTGCCGATCGACAAACTCATCGGCCGCTTCTATCCCGTCTTCGGCTTCGCACTGCTGTTTATGGCGGCAGGCCTGCTCGGAGTACTCCTCTTCGGAGGCCACGCCATCCCCGACGGTTTTGCCGACGGTCTTCAGAACCGCCACCCGTCGGCCGAGAGCCATCCCGTCTTCCCGATGATGTTCATCAGCATAGCCTGCGGTGCCATATCGGGCTTCCACGCCACCCAGTCGCCCATGATGGCACGCTGCCTGAAGAGCGAGCGTCTGGCACGCCCGGTGTTCTACGGCGCGATGGTGGCCGAGGGCATTGTTGCCCTGATATGGGCTGCGGCGGCCATCACCTTCACCGGCGGCTACGAAGGCCTTGCCCACTACATGGCATCGCACAGCGGTGCCGGCGAACTCGTCCACGACATCTCTGTCGGCTGGCTCGGTTCGTTCGGAGGCATCCTCGCCCTGCTCGGCGTCATCGCCGCCCCCATCACCACGGGCGACACCGCCCTGCGCTCGGCCCGCCTCATCGTCGCCGACTTCCTCGGTGTCGGGCAGAGCCGACTGACCGGACGCCTCGCCGTGTCGCTGCCGCTGTTTGCCGTCACATTCGGCCTCATGATGATAGACTTCAACGTCCTGTGGCGCTATTTCGCATGGACCAACCAGGTGCTTGCAGCATTCACCCTGTGGGCCGCCACGGTCTATCTCGCCCGTCACGGCAGGGCATACGTCCTCTGCCTCATACCTGCAATGTACATGACCGTCGTGACGGTCACATACATCCTTTTCGCCCCCTCGCCCGAAGGATTCGGGCTGCCTATGGCGCTTGCCGCATCGACAGGCATCGCCACCGCTGTCATCTGCCTTGCACTCTTTGCCCGGCGCCTGCGCGCGGGCTTCGCTCAGGGCAATGTCTTGAGAAACTGATTATATGGATTTCAAGGATATAATATCACGCACTCGCAAATATAACTTTCACAGCCACACACAGTTCTGCGACGGCCGCGCCCCGATGGACGAGATGGCCGCCGCCGCTGTGAAGTGCGGCATGCTCCACTACGGCTTCACACCGCACAGCCCGACCGACGTCGAGTCGCCCTGCAACATGAGCCACGACAACGTCGACCGCTACTTCGAGGAAGTCGACAGGCTGCGCCGCACGCCGGCGCTGTCGGCCTGCACCTTCTACCGCGGCATGGAGATCGACTATATCGGCCCCGACTGCGGCCCTGCATCGCCCTACTACCGCGGCCTCGGCCTTGACTACTGCATAGGCTCGGTGCACTTCATACCCTCGCAGAGCGGCGAGCCTGTCGACATCGACGGCCACTTCGATGCTTTCAAGCGCAAGATGCGCGACTTCTTCCGCGGCGACATTGACTATGTGGTCGAAACCTACTTCGCGCAGTCGCGGGCTATGATAGAAGCCGGCGGCTTCGACATCCTCGGCCACTTCGACAAGGTCGGGCAGAACGCCTCCTACTTCGCCCCCGGCATCGAGGGCGGCAGTCACTACATCAGCTGCGTCAACACTTTGGTCGACATGATAACCGACCGCGGGCTGACCATAGAGCTGAACACCAAGGCGCGCGTCGAGCACGGCCGCTTCTTCCCCTCCGACAATCTCCTGCCACGACTCGCCAAGACGGGCGTGACAATACTCGTCAACAGCGACGCCCACCGTCCCGACAGGATAGAGTCGTCGCGCGACGAGGCTTTTGCCATACTTGACCGACTCGGATATGCGACCGCTTGAACTGCTTGCCCCCGCCCGCGACGCCGCCATAGGGCGCATCGCCATACTCGCCGGCGCCGACGCCGTCTACATCGGCGCCCCTGCTTTCGGCGCACGTGCCGCCGCCACCAACGACATCGAGTCGATAGCCGGGCTGACGGCTTTCGCCCACCGTTTCCGCGCCAAGGTCTATGTGACGATGAACACCATCATCTACGACAGCGAGATCGACCAGGCACGCGACATGGTGTGGCAGCTCTACGCCGCCGGTGTCGACGCTCTCATCGTGCAGGACATGGCATACCTGATGATGGACCTGCCGCCGATAGCCCTGCACGCAAGCACCCAGTGCGACATCCGCACGCCCGAGAAGGCACGCCGCCTCGCAAGAGCCGGATTCTCTCAGCTCGTGCTGCCGCGCGAGTTCTCGCTCAGTCAGATTGCCGAAGCAAGGCAGGCAGCGGGAATTCCGGTCGAAATATTCGTCCACGGCGCCCTGTGCGTGAGCTACAGCGGTGACTGCCAGGCCGGATTCATGGCCATGGGCCGAAGCGCCAACCGCGGCGAGTGCCCGCAGATGTGCCGTCTGCCCTACGAGCTGACCGACGCGGCCGGAAACGCCGTCGGTCCCGAGAAACACTACCTGTCGCTGCGCGACCTCAACCGCATGGAGAACCTCGGCGAACTCGCCGACGCCGGAGCGTCGTCGTTCAAAATCGAGGGGCGCCTTAAAGA
>JAICZO010000178.1 GCA_029057255.1 Muribaculaceae bacterium
GAATATATGCTCGGCTACGGCTCGGAGGCGCTATATGACCGCTACGACGCAGCCACTTCAACATGGGGCACGCATGCCAACCGCCAGGCGCCCGCCCGACTACAGCAGCTGTACGCCGAAGTCAAGTACCGCGGAGTATATCTGATGGCAGGCATGAAATCGGTGAAGTCGGGCATCGTCGACGACGAACTGTCGTCGGGCGACGTGGTGCGCGGCGTCAACGCTCGCCCTATCCCCGGAGGCTCGGCCGGATTTGTCGACTTCCAGAACGTGCCCTTCACCAACGGATGGCTACAGATCGAAGGCGAGCTCACATACGGCCGCTTCACCGACAACAAGACCAAGCAGAACTGCGAGAACTTCTTCAACGTCGAGTACACCCAGGACCTCTGCTTCTCGTACAAGCGCTGCTACCTGCGCTCGAAACCGACGCAGCCGCTCTGCGTCACGGCAGGCGTGCAGAACGCGGGCGTCTTCGGCGGCTCGACACTATTCTACCGCAAAGGCGTGCCCGTCATATCGGACTACCGCGGCTTCAAGCTCATACAGCTGTGGAACATGTTCTTCCCCGAGCATAACAACGGCGAAGGAAACGCCATCGGCAACAGCCTCGGCTCGTGGGACTTCAAGGCCCGATACCGCTTCAACAACGGCAACACTCTGTCGGCATACTTCCAGTGGTTCTGGGAAGACGGCTCGGGAATGGCCAAGCGAAACGGCTGGGACGGCCTCTGGGGCCTGCAGTTCAACTTCGCAGGATTCACTCCCGTCAAAAAGATTGTGGTCGAGTACATCGACTTCACCAATCAGGCAGGACCCGTGCACTGGGCACCCTCCGACAGCCCCGGCACCACTCTCGACTCTATGGTGGGCGGCGCCGACAGCTACTACAACAACGACCGCTACGGCCCCTACGCCAACTACGGCATGGCGATAGGCACCCCCTTCGTCCTGGCGCCGATATACAACACCGACGGCTACTGGGCCTTCGCCCACTGCAGGGCACGAGGCATGCACTTCGCCTTCATCGGCGACATCATGCCGACCCTCGGCTACACATTCAAGTTCAGCTGGCAGAAAGCATGGGGCGAGGGACGCATACCCCAGGCAAAGTCGCTCGAAGACT
Organism: Muribaculaceae bacterium; assembly: GCA_029057255.1. Lineage (GTDB taxonomy): Bacteria > Bacteroidota > Bacteroidia > Bacteroidales > Muribaculaceae > CAG-873. The sequence continues at coordinate 1,127 of JAICZO010000178.1, forward strand.
ACTCGGCCGGACTGAAACTGGCATGGAAACCGGCGCCCGCAAAGGTTCCCGGCCTCGACCTGAATCTCAACATAGCCTTTGATGCAGGCAAGCTCCGCGGCGACAACTTCGGCGCAATGCTCACGGCATCATACAAAGGCAACTTCTCATTCTCCAAGAAATGAAACGAACAGCAGCCATACTACTGACAATAATAGCCATGTGCAGCTGGAGCTGTACTCAGAACCACGGCCACATCGGGCGCCTCTTCGGCTCATGGTACCTCTACGACATGACCGTCGACGGCGACACTCCCGACGACTTCGACTATGCGGAGCTTTTCTGGAGTTTCCAGTCCGACGTCATCCGCGTGACCGAACGATTCCCCTACCACGTGGCAGGCAAATCGTACGGCACATGGACAGAGACCGAAAGCACCCTGACACTCAACTTCACCCACAGCGACCCGTCGCACCCGGCAGGTACCCACGGATACCGCCCGCCGGAGATACTCGGCTTCAACTGCACCGACCCTATAGTGCTCACATATCTCGAAAAAGAGAAAAACACCATGACTCTCGAGCAGAGACGCGCCGACGGCAAGACATACGTCTACTTCCTTAAACGCACACACTGATCATGAATACCGACCACAAGACCGACCGCACGGCTCTCGTCACCGGAGCCGACGGCTTCATAGGCTCGCACCTTACCGAAGCTCTGCTCGCCCGGGGATACAGGGTGAGGGCGCTGGCTCAGTACAACTCCTTCAACAACTGGGGATGGCTCGAGGACGTCACCCCCTCGGACAGGCTCGAGATAGTCTGCGGCGACGTGCGCGACCCCGACTTCTGCCGACACATCGTCGCCGGCACCGACGTCGTCTTCCATCTCGCCGCCCTCATAGCGATACCCTACAGCTACGTGGCTCCCGACAGCTACGTCGACACCAACATAAAAGGCACACTCAACATGTGCCAGGCAGCACGCGACGCCGCCATCGGGCGCATCATCGTGACTTCGACAAGCGAGGTTTACGGCACGGCGCAATACGTGCCCATCGACGAGAAACATCCGCGCCAGCCCCAGTCGCCCTACTCGGCGACAAAAATCGGAGCCGACGCCATCGCCAAGAGTTTCTACAACGCTTTCGACCTGCCCGTTGTCATCGCAAGGCCGTTCAACACATACGGCCCGCGACAGAGCGCTCGCGCCATAATCCCCACCATCATCACCCAGATAGCATCAGGCAAGCAGGAAATAAAACTCGGCGACCTGACACCGACCCGCGACTTCAACTACGTCGAGGACACCGCCGCCGGGTTCATAGCCCTTGCCGAAGCCAAGGGGATTGAAGGCCGCGAGATAAACATCGCCACCGGCACCGAGATATCTATGGCCGACACTCTGGCAACAATATCGCGCATCATGGGGCGCGAGGTCGAGGAAGTGACCGACCCCGAGCGCCTGCGCCCCGCCAAGAGCGAGGTCAACCGTCTCTGCGGCGACAACACCCTGATAACATCGCTCACCGACTGGCGCCCGGCACACACCTTCGAGCAAGGCATGGCCAAGACCATCGAATGGTTCTGCCGCCCCGAGAATCTCGCTAAATACAAACCCGACATCTACAACCGATGAGCGCCATACCACATACCGCCGGAAGGCTGTCGCTGCTATTTCTCGGCGGCGCCAAACGCGTGACAATGGCGCAGATGATAAAGAAAGCATGCGCCGACCGCGGTCTGGACTGCGACATTACAGGCTACGAACTCGACAGCCACTCCGCCCTCGCCGCCGTAGGCACGGTCGTCGAAGGCATACGCTGGTCCGACCCTGCAATATTCGGCGACCTTGACAGCCTCTGCCACGACAGAGGCATCGACATCGTGCTGCCATTCGTCGACGGCGCCGTAGGCATAGCCGCCGACTTCGCACAGCGGCACTCGACCACAGGCGTATTCGCCCCGACAGGCACGCGTGCCGACGTCGACCGCATGTTCGACAAATGCGCAGCCGCCGAGTTCTTCGAGAGCCACGACCTGCCTGTGCCGCCCACCTACCGTGCCGGCGCACCCTGCGGCAAGCTCATAGCCAAGCCCCGCTTCGGCTCGGCATCCAAGGGCATAATAGCCATCGACAGCCTGCAGAAAATCTACGAGCTCGGTGCCTCGGCATCGAAGTACCTCATCCAGGAGCGCATCGACAACCGCGAGGAGATTACTGTCGACTGCTACGTGGGCATGTCAGACGGATTCATAGCAGCGGCAAGCCCGCGACTGCGCGGCGAAGTAAGCGGCGGCGAGGCCGTCCGCACCGAGACCATCGCCGATGCCGACGCCGTATCGCTTGCCGAGAGAGTGCTCAGAGCCACAGGCCTGCGCGGGGCGGTGACAGTACAGCTCATCCGCGACCTTGACAACGGTCGGCTGATGGTAATGGAAGTCAACCCGCGCCTCGGCGGAGGTGCCGTAGCCTCGGTTCATGCCGGCGTCGACATCCCCGGCCTTATCATCGACGACGCCCTCGGCCGTCCGCTCTCGCGGCAGACTCCCGTGGCCGGCGTGGAGACCGTGCGCTACCTCGCCGACTTTGTATTTTACCCCTGAACAACAATCACGTCATGACCGACAATCACGTCATTATAATAGCAGAGGCCGGTGTGAATCACAACGGCGACATGGCGATGGCACGCCGCATGGTGGCTGAAGCCCGCAAGGCGGGTGCCGACTACGTCAAATTCCAGACAGCAGTGCCCGAACTCGTCATATCGGCCTTCGCCCCCAAGGCGGAGTACCAGAAGGAGACAACAGGCAGCGCCCAGAGCCAGCTCGAGATGTGCAAGGCCATACACCTGCCGCTGAGCGCATACGCCGAGCTGAAGGAGCTGTGCGACAGCGAAGGCATAGGCTTTATGAGCACCCCCTTCGACCTTGTGTCGGTCGACTGCCTCGCTCCGCTCGGCATGGACTACTGGAAGATACCCTCCGGCGAAATCACCAACCTCCCCTACCTGCGCAAGATAGGCGCCCTTGGCGGCAAAATCATAATGTCGACCGGCATGGCCACACTCGACGAAGTGGCAGCAGCGGTCGATGTCATCGAGAAGGCGGGCACACCGCGCTCGTCAATCTACCTGCTGCACTGCACCACACAGTATCCCGCACCGCTCGCGTCGGTAAACCTGCGGGCGATGGACGCCCTCGCCGCACTCGGCTGCGCAGGAGTCGGATACAGCGACCATACGGTCGGCACAGGTGTCGCAGTAGCCGCCGTCGGCCGTGGCGCATGCATCGTCGAGAAGCACTTCACACTCGACCGCACCCTCCCCGGCCCCGACCACAGGGCATCGCTCGAGCCTGACGAACTGGCAGAACTGGTGCGCGCCATACGCGACACCGAGCTTGCCCTCGGCAGCCCCGAGAAAACAGCCTGCGATGCCGAGCGACCCAACATCGAAGTGGCGCGCAAGAGCATCGTGGCCATGAGAGACATAAAAGCCGGAGAGATACTGAGCGACGAAAACATCACCGTCAAGCGCCCCGGCAACGGAATATCTCCCATGCTGTGGGACTCTGTCATCGGCCAGGTCGCACCGCGTGACTTCGGCACCGACGAGCTGATAGAACTATAACCCAACAGATTACCGCACAACGTAGGGCGTCCGCCAGGACGCCGATTATCCGTAGCCGCGGCCACCGTAGCGGAGCGAAGGTGTCCGGGGTTGCAGGGGGTGCATACACGAAGGCGTCCGAAGGCCGCCGATTATCCGTAGCCCCGGCCACCGTAGCAGAGCGTAGGTGTCCGGGGTTGCGTCCGACGGCCATGCCCCTCGGGCGTGACGTGTATATATATAGAAGAAGTCATCCGTAAAGCGGACGACCTCTCATAAATCTTTTACGCCTGGAGCCGAACGAATCAGCTCACAAGTCTTGTGGTTGCGTGGAAATTATTCAGCAACAACGTCAGCAGCAGCAGCGGCTACTTCAACAGTAGAATCGTTGAGAACGCTATCTTCAACAACAGCAACTTCTTCTTCAACGGGAGCTACTACTACTTCTTCAGTTGCAGGAGCTTCAGCTTCAGCAGCCTGCTCTTTGTTACCGCAAGCGAAGAACGACATGCTGAATACAACAGCAAGCATTAAAACTAACTTTTTCATTTTCGTTTTGATTTAGTAATAAAACAATTGTTTGCTTCAAAAACGCTACAAAGGTATGTCAATTTTTTGACGTGGCAAAAAATTCAGCCAATTATTTTAAAAAAATGTTTTGCTTTTTAACAATCGGCTGAACCATTTCCGCTGTAATCATTTAAATGATTGCGTTTTACCATCGCGATCGGGTGCATTGGCCTCGGAGGCTATCAGATTGGCCATCACCACGGCACGGGTGATGTGGTCGCAGATATGGTCGGAGCCTATGAGCTTGTCGATACCGGCGTGCTCGAGCGATGCGCGCACGTTGGGCTTGACTCCCGAGAGCACGACATGGATGCCGTCGCTCTGCGACGATTTGATGAGCAGCTCGAGGTTGTGCAGGGCTGTGGCATCGATGAATGACACCTTACGCATGCGGATGATACGGACGAGGGGCTTGTTCTGCATGGCGGAGCGCATGAGTTCGTCGAACTTTGTTGCGATGCCGAAGAAGAACGGGCCGTCGATTTCGTAGACGCTCACGCCTTTGGCTACGTTGAGCACTTCGTGGCTCGACAGGTCGGTGCCCTCTGCCACGTCAAGCTGCTCGGAGTAGACTTTGATTTCGGTGTTCTCCATGACGCGGCGCATGAAGAGCACCACAGCCAGGAGCAGACCTATCTCGATGGCGATAGTGAGGTCGAAGATGACTGTCAGGAAGAATGTCACCAGAAGCACCGATATATCGCTCTTGGGGGCGTGGAAGATGCCGATGATAGTACGCCAGCCGCTCATGTTGTAAGCCACTACCATAAGGAC
>JAICZO010000179.1 GCA_029057255.1 Muribaculaceae bacterium
CTGTATAACAGCATTGAGGAACTTGGGGCTTGAGCCTTCGCAGCAACCGAAGACCTCTGATTCGTCGTGGCGGTATGAGCGGACGTCGGCCGAGGCGCGACCCATCATAACGTCGACAATATATTCTGTCTTGAATTTTTCCTTAAGTGCGGCAATTGTCTCTAATGCCGCTGCTAAATCGTCTTTTGCTTCCACTTTCTTTTTAGGATTGAGGCAGTTGTCACAGTTTCCGCAGTTTTCCTGTTCGAAAGTTTCACCGAAGTAATGGAGCAGAGATCGTCGGCGGCATACCGAGGACTCGGCGTATGACGCCGTCTCGGCAAGCAGCTGTCGACCGATTTCCTGCTCGGCAACCGGTTTGCCCTGGATGAATTTCTCCATTTTCTGGAGGTCTTTACGGGCGTAGAATGTCAGGCATACGCCTTCGCCGCCGTCACGTCCGGCACGACCTGTCTCCTGATAGTATCCTTCGAGCGACTTGGGCATGTCGTAGTGTATGACAAAGCGCACGTCAGGCTTGTCGATACCCATGCCGAAAGCTATTGTGGCCACTATCACGTCGACTTTCTCGAGCAGGAACGCGTCCTGATTCTCGGATCGTGTCGCCGGATCCATTCCCGCATGATAGGGGAGTGCCCGGATGGCGTTGACTCTGAGCAGTTCGGCAAGCTCCTCCACTTTTTTTCTGGAGAGGCAGTAGATGATGCCGGACTTGCCCGAACGCTGTTTGATAAAACGAATGATGTCGCGGTCTACGTTGTTGGTCTTCGGCCGGATTTCGTAGTAGAGATTCTCGCGGTTGAACGAAGACTTGTAGACATCGGCATCTGACATTGCCAGATTCTTGCGGATGTCGTGTTGTACTTTCGGTGTTGCCGTCGCTGTCAAAGCGATTACGGGGCGTGTGCCTATCTCGGTGATGATGGGGCGGATGCGCCGGTACTCCGGGCGGAAGTCATGACCCCATTCCGAGATGCAGTGAGCCTCGTCGACGGCATAGAAAGAAATCGGAACTGTCTTTAAAAATTCAATGTTTTCGTCTTTTGTCAGTGATTCAGGGGCTACGTAGAGCATTTTGGTCTTTCCCGCCACTATGTCGGCCTTGACAGCGTCGATAGCGGTCTTTGACAGCGAGGAGTTCAGGAAGTGGGCGATGCTGTCATTCTCGCTGAAGTGCCTTATGGCGTCGACCTGATTTTTCATCAGCGCGATAA
>JAICZO010000018.1 GCA_029057255.1 Muribaculaceae bacterium
ACTGTATATATATTCATGCGGTTGGTACCTGCGCCCATGATGCCGCGCAGACCGCCTGTACCGAACTCGAGGTCACGGTAGAATGACTCGATGAGTTCTGTTTTGTCATCGGCGTCGAGCATTCGGCGCACTTCGGCTTTGGTTTCTTCGTCGTAGCCTTCGCCGAGCCACTGCTGAGCCCTCTCGGTAACTTGCTTGAGGAGTTCTGTGTTATTGTCCATGTTTTTATGTAAGATATGTTTTGTTCAATATTTCCGGTCGGAACACAAAGTTAAGACTTTGCAATCAGTTATACAAGTATTTGTCGCCATAAGTTTATGCGGGAGAAAAAAATTAGGCAAATTTTGCACTTACGCTTCGGCGGGAAGTCCCTCGGCCTCAGGCGTCCGCCCGGCCTTGAGCCACTTGCCTGTCTTCATGCGCCAAAGGAATATCAGACCGCGGAAAACAAGCTCGGCACACATGGCAATCCATACGCCGCGGAGACCTGTGACGGGAGCCAGAATGGCGGCAAGCGGGATGCGGACAAGCCATATGCTGCCGAAGTTCATAACAGCCGGCACGAGCGTGTCGCCGACTCCGACAAAGGCGCCGTAGGCCACTATCGACGCGGCATACATAGGCTCGGCCCAAGCCTCGATGCGGAGCACTTCGGTGCCGAGCGCGGCGATAGCGTCGACGGGGGTCATCAAGGCCATCATGGCTGGCGCGCACAGATACATGATGACAGCCATGACTGTCATGACGGCGATGCCGAGAGCCGTGGTGAGATGGCAGAAACGCTTCACAAGGTCGAAGCGCCCGGCGCCGTAGCTCTGCCCGCACAGTGTCGTGGCGGCCTCTCCGATGCCGAAGCCCGGCATATAGCACAGGCTCTCGGCCGTGACGGCAAAGGCGTTGGCGGCTATCGCTATGACTCCGAGGGGAGCCACGATGATGGTTATGGTGATCTGCGCCCCGCAGAAAATGATATGCTCGGCAGTCATCGGCGCCGCTATAGTGGTGGCCTTGCGCAGGATGGCGCGGGTGGGCCGGTAGCTCTTGCGGGCCTCGGCTCCGGTAAGCGCCAGATCATGCTGACGCCGACACAGATACCATATCATGACGGCGGCTACGAGGCACTCGGCAGCTACGGTGCCGAGTGCGGCGCCGAAGATGCCAAGGCCGGCGCCCGGCATTGTCAAGGTCTGACCGGCGATGGCTATGTCTCGCGTCGGGAAGATAAGGAAGAAGTTGAACACGACGTCAAGGAGGCACATCGCCACATTGAGCAGACCCGGAATCTTCATATTGCCCGCACACCGCAGCATGCCGCCGGCAAGATAGTTGAGAGTCAGCACCGGAAGAGCCGACACGAAGACGACGAAGTAGACCGAGGCCCCTTCGGCTATCGCGTCGGTACCGCCGAGCCACAGAGGCAGACGTCCCGAGATGGCAATCCCGATAAGAGCCATGATAGCGCCCGCGATGAAACATGCCGTCAGACCCTGGCGCAGGACCGAGCGCGCACCCGTCGTGTCTTTGGCTCCGAGCCGGTGCGCGACCTGCACGGAGAAGCCCATCGTGAGCATGTTACACACGCCCCAGAACATCCACAGACTGCTGTTCATAAGCCCCACCGAAGCTGCCGCATCGGCTCCGAGACGCCCTACCATCGAAGCGTCGATATACTGCATGAGGATGGTCGAGAGCTGCGCTATGATGGCAGGCGTCGACAGCTTGGCAGTAAGGGCAATCTGTCGGCGCAATGTCAGCGGCTTTCCGTCCTGTATGTCTTTCATATCGGCCATTGCGGCTGCAAAGTTAGGCAAAATCAAAATAAAATGCGTATCTTCGCAGAAAATTTCACACACCTTATGGCAGAACTATCATTGCTTGAGCGCCTTGACGGCATCGAGGCCCGATTTGAAGAAGTTTCAACTCTGATTACCGACCCGGCAGTCATCGCCGACATGAAGCGATATGTGAGACTGTCTAAAGAATATAAAGATCTCGAACGCCTTACCGCCTCCACAAGGCAGTACCGCGACCTGTGCGCAAATATCGACGAGGCAAAAGCGATTCTCGCATCGGAGAACGACCCCGAAATGCGCGAGATGGCTAAAGAACAGCTCGATACTGCTACCGAAGCCCTGCCCGCACTCGAGGAGGACATCAAGCTGCAGCTCATACCCGCCGACCCCGAGGACGGCAAGAACGCCATACTCGAGATACGCGGCGGAACCGGCGGCGACGAAGCTGCGATATTCGCCGGAGACCTCTGCAAGATGTACATCAAATACTGCGAGAGCAAGGGCTGGAACGTAGCCATAACGTCGGCAAGCGAAGGCGCCGCAGGGGGCTATAAAGAAGTGGTGCTCTCGGTGACAGGCGAAGGCGTATACGGCATCCTCAAATACGAGAGCGGCGTACACCGCGTGCAGCGCATACCCGCCACCGAGACTCAGGGTCGCGTTCATAC
>JAICZO010000180.1 GCA_029057255.1 Muribaculaceae bacterium
GGCAATGGCGCGGCCGTCGGGTGTGTCGTGAAGGTTGGCCTTGAACTGCTTGAGCGCGAAGTCTTTGACGGCGAGCATAGCCTCGCGGTCGTTCTGAGCCTGACGCTCTTCGGCAGTCTGCTCCTTCTCTACAATCTCGATATTGTACTTGCGGGCGAGGTATCGCAGCGCCTCGTTGTAGCTCAGCTGCTCAAGCTCCATGATGAAGTTGACGGGCGAACCGCCCTTACCACAGCTGAAACACTTGCATATGTTGCGCGCCTTGTTCACCGAGAACGACGGCGTGCGCTCGTTGTGAAACGGGCACAGACCCTTGTAGTTGGCGCCCGAGCGGCGCAACTTCACGAAGTCGCTCACCACGTCGACGATGTCGGCGGTGTCAAGTATGCGGTTTTTAGTCTCGTTGTCTATGAGTCCCATCGGCAGGCTTTATACAATACAAAGTTAGGATTTTTTTCGCAGACGGACAAGTTTTGCTAAATTTGCACACCAATTCAACAGTCAAGCGATGGACAGACCAATCACCGGACGTTTCGCGCCCTCCCCTTCGGGACGCATGCACCTCGGCAACATATACACGGCATTGCTCTCGTGGCTCTCTGTGAAGAGTCGCGGCGGGCGCTGGATTCTGCGTATCGAGGATCTCGACCCGCAGCGCTCCAGACACGAGCATGCTGTCATGATTGAGGATGACCTGCGGTGGCTCGGGCTCGAGCCTGACGAGGGCGGCCTCGAGGGCAAAGGCGAGGCGGGGCCGTATGTGCAGAGCCTCCGCGGCGATATTTACGAGGCGATGTTCGGACGCCTTGCCGACGCCGGACTCGTCTACCCCTGCCGTTGCCGCCGCGCCGACACACTTGCCACACAGGCGCCGCACCAGAGCGACGGCCGCATTGTCTACCGCGGCACATGCCGCCCGGGCACCCCGCCCTTCAGCTGCGACACTGCTGTCAGCGGCTGTGCGTGGAGGCTGTATGTGCCTGACTGTGAGATAGTATTCGACGACGTCATCTATGGCCGTAACAGTGCCAACCTCGCCCGCGACTGCGGCGACTTCGTGGTGCGCCGCGCCGACAGGGCATGGGCATACCAGCTCGCTGTCGTGGCCGACGACGCGCTGATGGGTGTGACGGAGGTGGTGCGCGGGTGCGACCTGCTGCTGTCGACGGCCCAGCAGATATATCTCTACGGGCTTCTGGGCTTCGAGCCTCCCGTATTCTGCCACCTGCCGCTGCTGTGCAACAGCGCGGGGCAGCGTCTGTCGAAGCGCGACAGCTCGCTCTCGATGGAGTCTCTGCGCCGCGACTACACGCCCGAGAAGCTCATCGGACATATCGCCGCCCTTGCCGGGATAAGCGACAGTGACCGACCTGTCACGGCTGACGAGCTTGCCGCGACTTTCGACATAAATAAGGTGGGACGTAAAGACAAGACCGTCTGAGGCCGGCTCTAACGACGCCCTGAGCGTATCACGCCGCTGCCGTCGGCAACGACGAAGTGCACGGGTATGTCATGCTCGTCGGCCTCAATCATATCCGGGTCAAGTAGCTGGAAATCATAGCATACGCCGACTGTCATGGCGCTTGCACGCGACAACAGGCGGTCGTAGTAGCCCTTGCCGCGCCCTACTCTGTTGCCTGCGCGGTCGTAGGCAACGGCGGGCACGATGATAAGGTCCATCTCGCTGACGTCGGTCAGCTCGTCGCCGTCAGGCTCTTCGATGCGGAAAGCGCCAAGGTGGGTGCGGGTGCGCTCATATGGCAGAATCTCGAGGTCGAGGCCGTTGACACGCGGCAGATAGAAACGTTTGCGTCCGGCCAAGCGGTCGATGAACTCGCGTGTCGACAGCTCGTCGGGCAGCGAGTTATAGACAAGTATCCTCTCGGCGACAGTAAAGGCCGCCATCGACGAC
>JAICZO010000181.1 GCA_029057255.1 Muribaculaceae bacterium
GCCACCATGCGCGACTCGTGGGAGAAGGACGCCACCATGCTCGCCGCCAAGTCGGGCATGACATGGAACCACTCGCACGCCGACGCCAACTCGCTCATACTCTTCCACAAGGGTGTCGACATCATCAAGGACGCCGGCAACTGCAGCTACGGCAAGCCCGAATACCGCAACTACTTCTTCCAGACCGACGCCCACAACGTGGTCAAGTTCAACGGCCACGGCCAGCCTACGCACCAGCAGTACCACGGCTCGATGCTGCCCGGCTCGATGAGCAACCTCGTCGACGCCGGCAACATCAAGTATGTGCTCGCCGACGGCACCGGCCCCATGTCGCAGTATCTCAACCGCAACTTCCGCCACTACCTGTGGATTGACGACGTGATATACGTCATCGACGACCTCGGCAGCCACGAGCCCGGACGCTTCGAGTGGCTGTGGCACCCCGGAGGCAAGGCCGTCAAGCGCGGCTTCGACCTCGAGGTGACCAACGGCGACGCCGCCGTGGCTATACGCCCGCTCTACCCGCGCCCGCTGGCATACAGCAACTTCGTGCATGACTACCCCGAGGACATGTACTGGGAAGTGCGTCAGGGCCCGACCGAAGACCTCTCGGGAACGGAGGACTACTACGCCTTCATCCTGCCCGGAGTAACCGACCGCGTCAAGGGCGTCACGGCCATCATGCTCAAGGACAGCGCATCGCAGCGCGAGCTGCCCGTCATCGAGCGCCGCGAGGGCAAGGACTGGATAGGCCTGCGCACTGTCAGCAAAGGCAAGGTGACCGACATCTACATCAACCAGCTTGCCGACGGCCGACTGATGCACCTCAACTCGTGGATCGAGGCCGACGGCTGGAACACCGACGCCTACTTGCTCGCCGTCACCTACCCCGAGGGCACCGACCCGCACAAGAGCAAGGAAGTGTTCATCGGCCACGGCAGCGTGCTCAAGGCGGCCGACGACCTGCGCTTCTCCTCGCTGGCCAAACTCAACGTCATCGCCAAGGAAAAAGGCGGAAGGCTCGACCTCAGCGTCGCCGGACAGCCCAAGGCTCATTTCTCGATCAAGACTCCGGCAGGCGACATACGCGTCAACGGAGCAAAACCCGCCAAAGTAAAACGAAACAGAAACCTTACCGACATACGCACAGAACTATGACATTCAACACATCTATACGCGCCGTCATCACTGGCGTCGTGACACTTGCGGCTGCGGCAAGCGCCACGGCCACCCTGTCAGTATATCCGTCAGGCAACGCCCGCATGCCACACAATGACGACTACACCGTGCGCGTGCGCACCATCGGCGGCGACTGGCAGGACCTCTACGAATACAAGGTACAGGTCGACATGGACCGCGTGCAGGATGCCTCAATGGTTCAGTTCGACATGGACGAGCCGGTCGAAGTCATGGTCAAGAAAAACAACGGCAACTTCAGCGACGTGCGCATCCGCCCCACCGAGCGCGGCATCACATACGAGCGCATGAACGACGTGATAGTCTTCCGCCTCGACCGCCCCGAGTACCTGTCGGTGGAGTTCGACGGCGACCGCATCCACAACCTGCACCTCTTCGCCAACCCCGTAGAGACTGAGACATACAGCGAGTCGAATGACTCGGTGATGTACTTCGGCCCCGGCGTGCACAAGCCGGCCGACCTTCCCAACATACAGCTGCGCGTGCGCTCCAACACTACCGTCTATCTCGCACCCGGCGCGGTGGTCAAGGCCAAGTTCCTCGTCGACGGCGCCGAGAACGTGCGCATCATAGGCCGCGGAATTCTCGACCATCCCATCCGCGGCATCGAGATTACAGACTCGCGCAATGTGCTCGTCGACGGCATCACGGTCGTCAATCCCGACCACTACACCGTCTTCGGCGGCGGCTCGAGCGACGTCACAATCCGCAATCTCAAGTCGTTCAGCGTCAAGGGATGGAGCGACGGCATCGATATGATGTGCTGCCGCAATGTGAAGATTGACAACGTCTTCCTGCGCACGAGCGACGACTGCATAGCACTCTACAACCACCGCTGGGACTGGTATGGCGGCAGCTCCGACATCGCCGTGACAAACTCGGTGCTCTGGGCCGACATCGCACACCCCATCAATATAGGCGGCCACGGCAACCCCGACAGCGAGGAGGGCGAGACCATCGAGCGCCTCTCCTTCAGGAACATCGACATCCTCGAGCATGACGAGGACGACCGCCCCTACCACGGCTGCATGGCAGTGGTGTGCGGCGACAACAACACCGCCCGCGACATCACATTCGAGGACATCCGCGTCGAGAACATCCAGGAAGGTGCCCTCTTCCATATCGAAGTGAGCTTCAACCCCAAGTACGACAAGCAGCCCGGCCGACGCATCACAGGCCTGACGTTCCGCAACATCACCTATAACGGGTACGGAGAGTCGAAGTCGGTGCTCAAAGGCTACTCGGCAGAGCGCATGGTCGACGGCGTGACCTTCGAGAACGTGAAGATAAACGGCAAGCGCCTCGACAGCCTCCGCGACTTCGAGACCGACAGCTTCATCAAAAACATACGCTTCAAATGACAACACGCATGACAATGGCACGCGTCGCCACAGCCCTTGTGTACGCCCTGCTGTGCGCGCTGCCGGCTCTTGGCCGCACGTTCGCGCACCCGGGCCTGTCGTATACCGACGCCGACATCGAGCGCATGCGCCACAAGATAGAGCTGCGGCAGGAACCGTACTACAGTACTTTCACGGCGCTGCAGAGCAGCCCTTACTCGAAGCTCTCTTCGGGCGAACCATCGCCTGTGACAGCCATCACCGAGGGCAAGTTCAACGGCACCATAGGCAATGACGGCCGCAAGGTACACGACCTTGCCCTGCTCTACCGCCTCACCGATGACAGCCGCTACGCCGACGAGGCCGTCAAGATACTGTGCCGCTACAACGGCCTGACATCATGCAGCGCGCGAGGCACCGCCCCGCTCGACAACGGCAAGATATATCTCATGCTCGAGGGTGCCGAACTGCTGCGCGACTACAGCGGCTGGAGCGAGGCCGACCGCCGCGCCTTCGCCGACATGCTCGTATATCCGGCGTACAGCGACAAGGCATACCCCGACGACCACCGCGACAAGTACTCCGACGAGAACAACCGCATAACATTCTACTGGAATATCTGCAACTTCGACACCGGCCGATGGGGCAACCAGGGGCTATTCGCCGCCCGCGGCATGATGGCGATGGGTATTTTCCTCGACAACGAGAAAATCTACGACCGCGCCCTCAACTATATAATGAACCGCGAGGCTCGCCCCGACGACATCCCCTACTCAAGCCTGCGCCCGCGCCGTGTCCGCGAGAACTCTCAGTCGGCATATTTGGTGGACTACTCGGTGTCATGGTATGACTCCGGCTCGCAGTTCATATCCGACGAGGCTCTCGAGCACTACATCTATCCCAACGGTCAGAGCCAGGAGGCTTGCCGCGACCAGGGACACGCTATGGTGGGCGTAGGCCTGCTGTGCGACATAGCCGAGATGGCAGGCAACCAGGGCGACGACGTCTACAGCGCCTGCGACAGCCGCCTGCTGCTCGGACTCGAGTATGCCTGCCGCTACAATCTGTCGCCGCTGACAGGCGAGGCTTGGGAGCCGGCAGGATACACCGAAAACCCCGACGAGGCTACGCTCGACAACGGTCTCTTCATCCGCACCGACTCGCACTCGCTGCGCTGGCGCTCCATAGCACCGTCGCCCGACGGGCGGGAGAAGGCATTCTCATGCGTGCGCTTCCTCACCCAGGCTCTCTTCCACTACAAAGGCGTCGAGGGACTCGACCCCGAGCGCTACCGCTGGCTCGAGGCGGCATTCGGCCACACCATAGGCGACGGCATCGAGAACTGGGGCGCCACCAACCACCAGTACGAGTGGAAAGGCTGGGGCACGCTGACCAAGTATCAGTCGCCCGACCCCGAGACATCGGCCGCCACGCAGAAGACCGACGTTGACGCCGGCCGCTACTTCACCCTCTCGGGCATAAGCATGGCCACACGCCCGTCGAAGGCCGGGATATACATCGTCAGAAAAGGACAGAAAACCGACAAACTCTTCATAAAAGACTGACATAATGAAACATATACTTGCGATACCGGCATTGGCGATAGCATCCGCTGCCTTTGCCGGAGCACCCTCGCTCATGCTCAAGTCGCCCGACGGCCGCAACGAGATACATTTCGGCAAAGATGGCAAGGAACTTACCTACAGCCTGTCGCGCGACGGAGCGACGGTCGTCGGCCCTTCGCGCGCCGGACTCGACATCGACAACCGCGTCTGGGAGATGGCTCTGGGCAAGCGCGACCTCGCCCAGCCCGACTGCTGGATGGACCCGCTCACGGTCGACTCGGTGACATACAACGCACCCGTCGACACGGTGTGGCACCCGCTCTACGGCGAGCGCTCGACCGTCACCGACCGCTTCAACTCGGCCACTCTGCACATGTCGCGCAAGGACAAGAGCGACTACCGCCTCGACGTACAGGTGCGGGCATATGACGAGGGCATAGCCTTCCGCTATTTCTTCCCCGAGCATCCCGCCGCGATATTCCACAAGGTTGTCGAGGACCTTACCGACTACACCTTCCCCGAAGGCACCACGGCATGGAGCGAGCAGTGGGCGCAGGCATTCTTCGACCATACGCCGGTCGACAGCATAAGCCGCCCCGTCGAGCGCGCCCTCACCCTCGAGCTGCCCTCGGGACAGTGGGTGGCACTGCTTGACGCCGACGTCGACGACTGGTGTCTGACCAAGCTCATCGCCCGCAAGGACAAGCCCTCGACTCTCTCGTCGGTTATGTACTCGCCCGTCGACATCGGCACCTACTACGCCACACCCTGGAAGATAATCATGACCGCCGACACTCCCGGCCGGCTCATCGAGAACAACGACATC
>JAICZO010000182.1 GCA_029057255.1 Muribaculaceae bacterium
GTCTGGGACAGCCTCAATGACTATAACGACGAAGAATGAAGAATAAGCAACACCGACTGCCCGCCGAGTGGGAAGCTGCCGACGCCGTAGTACTGGCATGGCCTCACGCCGACACCGACTGGGCACACATGCTCGATGAGGTAAGAGCCTGCTATGCCGACATAATAGCGGCCGCCGCCTCGAGAGCCAAAGTGATACTGATAGGTCCGGAAGAACCTGAAGAGCGATATATGCCATCGGGTGACCTCCGCGACAACGTCGTGTTCATAAACATCCCGACCAACGACACATGGACCCGCGACTACGGTCCCATAACGTGCGAGACGGCCGACGGAAAACACATCGCCAACGACTTCAAGTTCAACGGCTGGGGGCTGAAGTTCGCCGCCGACCGCGACAACCTCGCCACCTCCGCTCTGTGCAGCACAGGACTGCTGGCGGCCGAGCGCGCCAACAGACTCGGCTTCGTGCTCGAAGGTGGCTCGATAGAGAGCGACGGCCGGGGCACTGTGATAACGACCGCCGACTGCCTGCTGTCGCCCAACCGCAACGGCGACATGTCGCGCGACGACATCGACCGCCGGCTGTGCGAGTACCTCGGCGCCGACAGGGTGCTGTGGCTCACCAAGGGAGCGCTCGAGGGCGACGACACCGACGGCCACATCGACACTCTCGCACGCCTGGTGCCGCCGGGCGACACCATCCTCTTCACAGGCACGTCCGACACCGCCGACAGCCACTACGCGTCGCTGCTGGAGATGAAGAAGGAGCTGGAGGCTCTGCGCACCGCCGACGGCAGCCCCTACAACCTGGTCGAGCTGCCGCTGCCCGACGCCATATACGACCCCGACGACGGCACGAGGCTCCCGGCGACATACGCCAACTTCCTGATACTCAACGGAGCTGTACTGCTGCCGGTATACGGTCAGCCGATGAAAGACATGCTCGCCACAATGACAGTGAAAGCTGCCATGCCCGACTACGAAGTAATCACAGTCGACTGCAACGCACTAATACGCCAGCACGGATCGCTGCACTGCGCCACCATGCAGCTCCCCGCAGGCTCCACAAACTTCTGACAACAGACACATGGACAAGATATTACGCACCGGAATAATACAACAGAACAACACCGCCGACATCGAAGACAACCGCCGCCGACTCGCCGCGAAAATACGGCAGCTGGCAGCTGAGGGCGCACAGCTCATCGTCAACCAGGAGC
>JAICZO010000183.1 GCA_029057255.1 Muribaculaceae bacterium
AGCACAGCTGCCGAGGGCGGCGAGCACTCGGACATGATGCGCCGAGGCGGTCCAGTCGCACAGACAGAGACGGCCGTCACGGGCGCCGAGAAGCAGCTCGCCGACCGGACTATTGTATTTAGATGTAAGCATGTCGGCCTCCGAGAAAATAGTTGACACCGAACCAGGTGAAGAGCACTGCCATAAACGCCAGCACGAGGAAGAGCTGCATCGAGGCCGGACGTCTGAACACCCTCAGGCTGCGGCGGTGCACCGGCAGCAGGTACACGGCGAGAGTAATCAGCGCGCAGGTCTCCTTAGGGTCCCAGCTCCAGTAGCGCCCCCACGACTGCGACGCCCACAGGGAGCCTGTGGCGATGGCGGCGGCGAGTGCCACCGTTCCGTAGTACAGAAGGCGACGCTGCGATGCCACGAAACGTGGCGACAGAACACGCCGCGGCGCGACAAGAGCTACCACGCCGCACACTGCAAGGACTGCAAAGAGCGCATACGAAATCATGGCAAGCGAGACATGAAGCCCGAGCAAGGGATGGTCGAGCAGCAAGGGTATGGAATGGCCGGCACCGCCCGACGACAGCGCCGCACACAGAGCGGCGAGGCCGGACGCGAGAGACACCAGTCCGATTGTACGGCCGGAGAAAAAGGCGACAACAAAAGCCGTCAGGGCGACGGTGAGCAGCGTGTCGGGCACGCTCGCACCGGGATAGTTGCCTAATACGAGGCTGCGGAAAAACAGCACCGCCAGGCACATGCCGCCCGAAAAGAGTGCCGCCGCACGTGCCGGCGCCGGCATGGTGTTCCTTCTCCGGCCTGCCCGCGGGGCGAGGACAAGCATCGAGAGCAGTAGTATGACGAAAGCAAGGTATACGAGCGGCTCGCCGTAAGCGTCGTGCGCCACATACAGCCACAGCCCTCCCCTGTCGGCATCGGCATAGCGGGGTATGAAGGTATAGCCGCCGACACGTGCCGCCTTGTTGAGCGCCACTGCCGCGGCAGCCTGTCCGGAGCCGGTATCGGCCACAAGCGTCGCCGAAGCGACACTGTCAATAGGCGCGGCGGCCTCCAGCCGCAGGCCGAAAGGCAGAGGCAGCACTTCGCTGTCGGGGCCGCGCCATGTATGCGCACAGCCGCCTCCGGCACGCAGATGTATGGTGCCGTAGCGTGCTGTCAGATACGTGACAAGCGCCCCCGCCGCAATCATTATGACGGCGGCATGAAGCGCCACAAGCGCTACCCGACGTAGTGTCGACCTTGAAAGCATGGGAGAGAAGCGGGACAAGAGTTTAATCCTCGCGGAGCGCCACGCACTCCATCTCGACAAGCCAGCCGGGGCGGCATACAGGGGCGAGGAGGAAGATGGCGGGGAGGCCGGGATAGCGCTCCTCTATCATGCATGCCACCACAGCCGCGTCGGCTATATCACGCTGATACACAATGGCATGAGTCATATCTTCGGGCGCACATCCGCCCTCGGCAAGCAGCACTTCGACGTTCTCGCACATGCGTGCGGTCTGCCCGACGATGTCACCGGTGTGCACCACCTGCCCTCTATTGTCGATGCTTGCCGTGCCCGATACAATGACACGTCGGCAGCCGCCGCGGCAGACAAGCGTTGCGCGCTCGAAGGCTACTCCGTACTCGCTCGTGGGGTTGAGATGCGACGCTCCTTTGAGATACGTCACCATGTCGGGAGTCACGTCGGGCGAGGCATAGGCATCGAACGACACCTTGGAGCAATGGTCGTCGCCGTAACCGCCTATGCCCGTGCTGGCTATGAAATGCGTCGAGGCGGTAAGGCCTTTACGGTCGAAGACCGTGTTGCGCCCCTCGACGACACCGCGGTAGTTGACATCGACATCGCGGACAAAGAACCACGTGCGCAGACAATTGTCGGCGAGCGTGCACCCATGCGCGGCGAGGGCTTCGGAGTAGTCCTCGAGCATCGACACCGTGGCCGCCTCCGAGTCCATGCCGGGGCGCGTCCACGAGACGGCATAGAAATCTATACTGCCGTCGGCGCCCTTCACTTCGTAGAGACCGCCTCCGGCCTCGGCGACTGTGACATCGTGCTGCAGGAGCACCAGTGCGGCAATCTTCACACCTCCGCCCAGCGGAGCCTGGCCGACGACAGAGACGGCATAGGGACGTGCGGGGAGCATAGAGGCCTGGTTGGCAGGGTCGCTGAGAAATATACGGGCAAACACATGCACGGCACCGGAGGGCAGGCGCGACGGCAAAGCGTCCACCGCGTGCCACACGGCATCGAGCTGCTCGGCGAAGGGACGGTTGCCGTCGGGCACGACCATGGCAGTATACTCTCTTGCGCCTGCGGCTGCATGAAACTCTGTCAGGCAGACAGTAGTGCGCAGGTCGGTTGTATATCGGTTGCGGCTTATCATAGATTTTCCTTTTTTTCTGTTACAAAACGCTCGGCGAACTCACTGGGAAGCATGCCGAACTCTTTCTTGAAGCACTGGCTGAAGTACTTGGGGTCGTTGAATCCGACCGCATAGGCCAGCTCGGATATGCGTATGCCCTGCTTTTCCTCCATGATGGTGCATGCTGTCTTGAGGCGGATGTTGCGGACAAAAGCGGTGTACGACAGTCCGGTGAGCGACTTGAGCTTTCTGAAAAGCGTCGAGCGCGCCATACCCATCTCCTTGGCGAAAACAGCCTGGTTGAAGTCGGCGTCAGCGATATGCGCCGTGACACACTCCACCGACCGGCGGATGAAGTTGCCGTCTATCGTAGAGAAGTCAAGGCCGGCGACATCCGACTCGAACTGTCCGCGGAACACCTGATTGGACATCCGCCTCATCTTGAGCAGGTTGACGATACGCGCCTGAAGCACCGCTATGCTGAAAGGCTTGTGCATGAAGCCGTCGACGCCTGCGCTGTAGGCCTCCACTTCGGTCTCCTCTATCGTGTTGGCAGTCAGCAGGAGCACGGGTATATGGCTGGTCTCGATGCGGCTCTTGAGGTTGCGGCAGTACTCGATGCCGTTCATGCCGGGCATCATCATATCGGTTATTATCAGGGAAATGTCATGTTTCTCGAGGACTTCGTCGGCGCGCTCGGCCGATGTCGCCATGAAGACGTCGTAGTCGCTCTGCAGAATCTTGTCCATCAGAGTCAGCAGGTCGCGGTCGTCCTCGACGATAAGCAGCGACACCCTCTCGGGCTTCTCGTCGCTGTCAAACTCGCGGGGACCGTCGGCCGCGTCGTCAAGGTTATCGACATCGGCAGCCGACATAGAGTCAATCTCGGCCTCGGTGTAAGATTCGCGGGCAAGGGGAAGCTCGACACAGAACTCGGTGCCGACGCCCTCGGTGCTCTCCACATCTATCTTACCGTGGTGCAGCTCGACGAGGTCCTTTGTCAGCGACAGGCCGATGCCGTTGCCCATAGTGCTGTAGCGGCGGTGCTCGCCGTCATAGAAACGGCGGAAGAGGTCGGGCAGGCGCGAAGCGGGGATACCGGGGCCGTTGTCGCGGACGCGGATGACGGCCATGCCGCGCTCGCGGTCGAAGACGAGCGACACCTGCACCATACTGCCGGACAGGACGTACTTCGACGCGTTCGACAGCAGGTTGTAGAGAATCTTGTCGAGCTTGTCCGGATCGACCCAGCCCATCAGCGTCTCCTCCTCGCAGGAGAAAGTGCAGGTCAGACCCTTGACCTTCATCACGGGCATGATGTTCTCGACAGCCACTGACGTAAGCCTGACTACATCACGGCGCGACACACGCAGGCGCAGGTTGCCGCTCTCGGCCTTTCTGAACTCGAGGGTCTGCTGCAGCAGGCGCGAGAGGCGTCCGACGCTCGACATCATGATTTTGTGGTACTCCTGGCGCGAGGGGTCTTCGTCCTTCATCTCCTCGGCCACGGCCGATATTATGGACAGCGGCGTGAGCCACTCATGCGTTACATTGGTGAAGAAGCGCAGTTTCTCGCGGTTGAGCTGCTCGGCCTGCGCAAGCTCAAGCTCGCGGAGATGCAGCTCGTTGCGGCGCCTTACGCGGCGGCGTGATACGGTGAATACCACAAAGACGAGGGCAAAGAACACTATCGAGTATATGGTCTTGGCCCATATGCCGGCCCACCACGGCGGATTGATGGATATCCTGACGACACGCTCGTCGTCGAGCCACTCGCCCTTGGCGTCGGAAGCCTTGACGCGGAAGGTATAGTTGCCCGGCGGGATATTGTTGTAGTATGCGAAGCGGCGCGACGACTCGGGATACTGCCACTGGTCGTCGACGCCCTCGAGCTTATATGCGTACTTATGCTGCAGGGCATGGTTGGCGAAGTCGAGCACGCCGAACTCAATGCCGAGATTGTTCTGGTCATGCGCGAGAGTGACCTTCTCGGTATACTCCGGCGCGAGCGACGACACGCTGTAGCGCACATCCTCGGGCATGCCCGCCCACGACAATCCGCCGACCTTGATGTCGGTGATTGTGACAGGCAGCGCATAGTCATAGGCATTCGAGCCGTCGCCGGTGACGATGTTCATGCCGTGCGGCCCTCCGAAGTAAAGAGTGCCGTTCTCGTCCTTGAACGCCGAGTGGCGGCTGAAGATATTGTCCTGCGCGCCGTCGGCCGACGTATAGAGACGGAAATTGACAAGCGTCGTGTCGGCGGCGACCTTGATGCTGTACAAGCCCATGTTGGAGCCTACCCACAGGTCGCCGTGATTGCCGTCGAGCATGCTCGACACTATGTCGCCGGGCAGATTCCACTTGATGTGCACGGGCACGAAGGTATCGCCGGAGTAATCGTAGAGGCTGAGGCCGGAGCCGTCGGTGCCGACCCAGAGGCGGTCGGTGGCGTCGCAGTGGAGCTCGACGACTTCGGTAGAGTTGAGAGTACCGTTGCCGGGGTAATACCACTTGACGCTGTACGACGGGAGCGACGTGCCCGAGCCGTCGACACGGAGCACGCCGAGGTCGGACGTGCCCACCCATATGCAGCCGTCGGCTCCCTGCACGATGCTGCGGACATTGATGTCGGCGGGCATCATGCTGTCGAAGCGGCAGTAGGATCCGTCCTTGTTGACAACTGTCAGGCCGGGCAGACCGCCGAACCATGTGCGGCCTGTCTTGTCGCGGTAAATCTCTGACACACGGTCGCCGGCGAGCCAGGGGCTGTCCTCCTTGGTGTGGTGCTCGACCGTGTTGTGCTTGCGGTCCACTATATAGAGGCCGCCGTCGTAGGTGCCGACGAGCATGCGGCCGCTGCGGTCTTCGCAGAGACTCTTTACGGTGTAGGGCGTCGGGTATCCCGCCGAGAAGGGATAGCTGTTGTACGACTCCACGGTCTTGCCGTCAGTGCCGAGGACGGCGAGACCCATGTTGCTGCCGAGACTTATCCACATGCGGCCGGCGCTGTCGCGGGTCAGACGGTCGACGGTGTTGACGCCGTAGCGCGCCGACAGCACATCGAGGCGGTCAAGGGCGAGACCGGTGGAGTTGGTGGCCAGCGCCATGACTCCCTGCCCGAGCAGGCTGACCCACATCACGCCCATACGGTCGCAGATGATGGATGTCACCTCGTTGACGATGGTGCCGCTGCCGTCGTCGGAGATGTTGACGAAGCGGTCGGAGTCCTCGGCAAGCAGACTGATGCCCTTGCGCGTGCCGACCCAGAGGGTGCGCGACGTCGGGTCCTCCGAGATTGAGTATATGATATTGTCGCCCAAGGTGTTGGCGTCGCCGTCGACGTGCGAATAGTTGACGTAGGTGGTCTTCTCTGGCTCGTAGGGATTGCGGAGCATATGCAGTCCCCTGCCCCACGACCCCACCCAGATGCGGTGGCGGCTGTCCTCGAAGAGCACGTGCGCCGACTTACGGTCGTTGATCTGCGGGTAGCGGTAGAAACGGCCTGAGGAATCGAGCCGATAGAGACCCTCGTTCCATGTTCCGATCCATACGTTGCCGCGGGAGTCCTCGAGCAGGGACTTGACGGATGTCTGCGGCATGACGTCGCCCGACTGCTCGCGGGTGACAACATAGAGCGAGTCGCTGTCGGGGAGGTATCTGAACAGTCCCTGGTCTGTGCCGACGAGGACATTGCCGTCGCGCGTCGGCAGTATGCACGATATAGGATTGCCCTTGAAGAGCCTGTGGTCGATACGCGTCATGCGGCCGACAGCCTTGTCGTAGACATTCAGACCGGCGGTGGTGCCTATCCATATGCGGCGGCTGTGATCCTCGGCAATAGCCTTTATATTATTGTTGGTAAGCACATTGCCGCGACGGATGTCGGACTTGTAGACTACGGTCTTGGAGCCGTCGTAGCGGGCGACACCATTCTCGGTGCCGCACCATATATAGCCGTCGCTGTCCTGGAAGACCTGCTGCACCTTCTCCGACGGCAGACCCTCGGACGAGCCTATGTGCAGCTGTCTGAAACCGACAGCGAGACCGTCGGCCTGCGCGGCAAAGCACAGACACGAAGCCACCGCCATGACGACGGCAGGCAAAATGCGGGCGAAGGCGCTACATCGACACATTGACCGCATCCTTGTCTATTGCATCTATGAACTGATGTTTTGAGATTTCGACGGGACATACCATGAACTCGGGGATGTTGTATGACTTCATCCGCTCGATGTCATGGGCAGGAGACTCCTGAGGCAGGCGGAAGGCCTTGCGCGCCTTACCGTCGCGGTCGAAATATGCTATGTAGAGGCGTGTGTACGATCCGTCGTCGCGGCGGCTGCTGAAGATAATCCAGCGACCGTTCGACGACCAGCTGTGGTAGCTCTCGACATCAGGGCTGTTCACTTCGGTGAGCGGACGTATCACACCCTCCTCGAGGTCAAGCAGGAAGAGGTCGCTGTCGCGGTGCCATATGTGGAAGTTGCCGTATTCGCCGAGGGTGAAGATCACAAAGCGGCCGTCGGGCGACGGGCGTGGCAGTGTCACGCTCTTGCGGAGCGCCGATGCCACAAACATGGTGTCGGCGGGGGCGAACGTACGGGTCTCGGGGTCGAAAGCCTTGCGGTACAGGTCGTATTTGTAGTCCTTGTAGTGCAGGTTCTGATAGAGCGAAATCTCGTCCTCGTCCTTGAAGAGAGGCACATTTGCCGATACATACCAGAGGCTCTTGCCGTCGGGGTGCCAGTAGGGGAAGGTCTCAAGCTCGGTAGGCTCGTTGGCGATGATGCTGATGCGGTCGGCCTCGACGTCGTAGAGAATGAGGTCAGACTTTCCGTCCTGCACTTCGACCTTGTTGCGGTCGTTGGTGTGGAAGCTCTGTGTGGTGGTATTGTTGGAGTAAGCTATAAGCGGCTCGGTGGGGTGCCACGAGGGGTATACGCCGGCCGACACAGTGCTGTCGGTCTTGAGATTGACCTTCTTGAGCCGGCCGTTGTGACTGATGACAGTGCCGCCTTTGCGCACGCGGACGTGCATCTGCATGTTGCCGTCGCGGTTGTAGTCCTGGTATGAGTGGCAGTTTATGCACTGGCCGTCGCGCTCGAGCGACATAGCCTGGTTGTTGAATATCTCCTTTTCGTCGAAGCTTGTCAGGTCGCGCTGGCATATCGCCATAGTCTCGAAGCCGATATACGACGGCTCGATAAGGCGGTACGATATGTAGCGGTCGATACTGTCGGCCACGGCGTTGCGCACCGACGGGTAGCGGGTCCAGCCGCCCTCGCCTCTGACATAGATGTCGGCCACGAGCGTATCGCCCTGCGCCTGCCCTATCAAGGCATGCCAGCGGTCGGCGGGGATGTCGACGGTGCGTCCGCCCACGACAATGCCCTCGGGGTCGGCGGCGGTATAGAGATGTGTCACATACTCCTCGCCATCGGCGCCGATGCTGAAGTTCATCGGGGCGATGTTGCAGGGGATGGTGACGTCGGTATAGTCGGGAGTGATGACAGCGGCGGTGTCGGCTGCCGTATACTCGGCGGGCAGCGACGGACCCGAGCATGCAGCAAGGACAAGAGACGCTGCCAGGGCTGCGAAAGCGCCGGTCACTGACGATGAGTTGAGAGTGTGTATCATGTGGTTTCGAGATCGGATGTGAAGAAGTAATAGAACCAGTAAGTGTCGCCGAAGGCGGGGCCGAAGGCCTCGCGGTTCTGCTCGTCGGTCATGCGGGCATTGCTCTGCGCCAGCTTCATGAACGCCTGGAAGCGTCGCACGACGTCTTTGTCGAGATTGAACTGCTGCCAGTCGACCTTGTGCTCGAGGTTCGAGAAGAGTATTATGG